>QNAY01000067.1 GCA_003645605.1 Thermodesulfobacteriota bacterium | reverse complement strand
CTAACCAAAACTGTCATTTCGAGCAAAGCGAGAAATCTTATCGTACTGAAAATACAGGCATTAAAGATTTCTCCCTACGGTCGAAATGACAAAAAGAGGGGTTTTCGTTCAGGCACTAAATAGGCTTTCGCCGAAGTGGTGGAATAGGTAGACACGCCATCTTGAGGGGGTGGTGGGCAAAACCTGTGGGGGTTCGACTCCCCCCTTCGGCACCAAATTTATCTTGTGTGGGGATTCGCAATTCCGTAACCGTTCACGGAATTACAACGCCTGTTTTACCGCAACCCGCCGAACTGTAAGCGTTTACAGGGTGCTGCAGATGCGAGGCGGAGGGTACGCAGACGTACTTCCTGTACTTCAAGTGCCCGACAACAAAGCAGATGCGGTGCCCTGTGAACGCTTACGCAATTCCTAATTCCATGACCGGCTTATCCGGATTCTCTAGCGTCTCTTTTCTCAGCGGAATAGTAAAATAGAATTGACTTCCTTTGCCATATTCACTCGTGACCCAGATCATTCCATTGTGCAAAGCGATCAGACCTCTCGCGATACTGAGCCCAAGGCCGGTCCCTTCATACCGGCGCGAAACAGATATGTCAGCCTGCATAAACTTTTTAAAAATTTTATCAAGATCCTCATCTTTAATCCCGATGCCTGTATCCCCGACACAGACCTCTGCAAATATGGGCGACTCGCCATGTTGAATACCATGATCGGATATCTTGGCACTAACGGTTATGCATCCCTTATGGGTAAATTTGATCGCATTGTTCAACAGGTTTATTAAAATATGTCTGATCTTATCCTTATCGCCATAAACTAAAGGCAGATTATCTTCAATATCAATATCAAGGGTTAGCCCATTTTGGGTTATCATCCCCTCAAAAAGGGGAACTACTGAATCAACAAGTCCTTTAAGATTGAAATGAACTGCTTCTATCTCAATTTTCCCTGATTCTATCTTGGAAAGATCGAGAAGATTGTTTATCAATTGTAAAAGGTGTTTTGTATTATCGGTAATTTTGCCCAGACTTTTTTTCTGTTCTTCGTTGATTGGTCCGTCAATTCCGTCTAATAGTAAATCTGAGTATCCGATAATGGAGTTCATCGGTGTCCTGAGCTCATGAGATATGTTTGCCAGGAATGCTGATTTAAGCCTGTCAAGTTCTCTAAGTTGGATATTTGCTTCTCCCAATTGTGCTATTAGTTTTGCCTTCTCGTTTAACAAGCTGATTTTTTTCAGCATACTTTCCTTTACTCTATCTCGTTCCCGTCGCACTTCCGCTTCAGAACGTTTCAAACTGGTTATGTCACGGGCAGCGGCAAAGGCGCCCATTACCCGTCCCGCCTGATCTCTATAGAGCGAGGCATTGTAGGCAACAATGGTCTCAGTTCCATCTTCGGCCTTCATGATCAGCTCGTAATCCCGAACCTCCTCTGTCTCAAAGACCAACATGGCCCCTTTATAAGCCCTTTCCGGATCTGTGAAATAATCAGCAAATGGGGTCCCTATCATTTCCTCTCTAGTCCTGCCGGTAGCTCGGATTGTAGCCTCGTTCACATCCAGAATAATCCCTTTCTGATCAAAGGTTACCAGGGGATCAAGGCTTGTCTCGATCAATCCGCGGTTGTAGCGCTGAAGATTGTGTATTTTCTGCTCTGCCTGCTTTCGCTCTGTCCGGTCAACGTCGGATTGCCAGTAAGCATTGTTGACCGCTTCAATAAAACTTTGCCACTCTTTGGGAATAGACTTCAGGCCGTCAAAATACTGCCTGAGCTGGTTTTTCAATAAGGAGTGGATTTCCTTCATTTTTCGTAACCGTTAACGGGATTATAACGCACGTTTTACCGCAACCCACCGAACTGTAAGCGTTCACAAGGTACTGCAGATAAGGCGTACGGGTACGCAGACGTACTCCATGTACTTCAAGTGCCCGACAACAAAGCAGATGCGGTGCCCTGTCACTTACCACTTCTTTTCACAGGTAGCCTAATCGTAAAGGTAGATCCCTCGCCTGGTTCGCTTTCCACTGAGATCGTGCCCCTGTGGGCCTGAATAATCTTGAGTGCATAAGTAAGACCGAGTCCGGCGTGGATTTTTGAGGTAAAAAAAGGGTCCAGAACATTTTTGAGTTTGTCTTTTGGGATACCGACCCCTGTATCGGATATCTTGATCTCAATATATTCCTCGCTGACACGGCTGCTGATATTTAGCATGCGCGTCTTATTTCGCATTGCTTCCATTGCGTTTTCAATAAAATTGGCAAACGCCGCCTCAATCTGTTCTCTATCAACAGAAATATCAGGAAGATTTTTCATTAATTCGGTTTTGATATCTATGTGATTTTCTTCAAGTGCGGGTCTGTATTTTTCAATCGCTTCGGCAATAATCTTATTGATATCCGCCGGTTCTCTATAAGATATTACAGTGGTCTTCAGCTCAATGAGCTTTTTTATCATATGTTCCAGAGTCTCAACATTTTGTACAATTAATTTCAAATATTTTCTGTTTGGATCATCCTCAGAAAGGGATTCACAAATCCTTCGCGCAAACCCTCCTATAGCAACAAGAGGGTTCCTAATCTCATGTGCCACTTGATCCATCATTTTTTCTAATGCTTCTGTCTTCTCCGCCTCCATCAATTTCTTGCGCTCTTCTTTCATGCTGAGCAATGATCGTATTCTTGCAACAAGCTCTTTATAATCAAAGGGCTTAGCCAGATAATCATCCCCGCCGATATCTAGACCTTTGACAGTGCTGTCAACGTCGCCCTTAGCAGTGAGGATGATGACTGGTATGTAGCGGGTGCTTTCATCTTCCTTGAGTCTCTTGCATACCTCAAACCCATCCATTTTAGGCATCATAATGTCCAGCACAACCAGATCCGGCTCGTATTCAGCGAATCTCTCAAGGCCTTCTTCTCCATCGTATGCCTCAGCGGTATCATACCCGTCAGCACGGAGCCTCTTCCTCAAGAGGTCTACGGTATCTATATTATCCTCTACAATCAGGATCTTGGTTTTGTCCACGCAAAAATCTCCGTTTTCCCTATTATATACACTCTACTCCACCTTATACCTTCCACCTTCCACATATTTCTCTATCTGCCCCGGCAGCTCGCGGACATTTATCGGTTTTGAAATATACCCACTGAATCCGCCATGCAAAGCCTTTTCCTCGTCGCCCTTCATTGCATGTGCGGTCAATGCAATTATCGGGGTGTACTTAAATTCTTCTCGAAGCCTCAAATTTTCCGCAACCTCATAACCTCCCATTTTCGGAAGAGAGATATCCAAAAGAATAATATCCGGCTGTTCTGCAATCGCCTTTTCCAGGCCATCTTCTCCATCAACAGCTTCAATTAGCTGATAATCCCGGTTTCTTAATATCTTGATTACCAGTTCCCGGCTGTCCTGGTTGTCCTCAACTATCAGCAATTTTTTCTTTAAAACTTTCTCTGTTTCTTTCATGTCATTCCCATTTGTCAGGTATTTTTTATCTCATCAATTCTATGTTTGAGTTCTTGTAAGAGATCTTCTTCTTTAAGTGCACCCTTGTTTAATATGCCCCGCAACCTGCCGTCCAGGGCGTTTTTCTCCTTTTCGCTCAAGTCTCTCTTCGTAATAATAATAAGGGGGATATCCCTGACATTTTCATCTGTTTTAATGTACTCGATTACATCAAAACCATTTACCTTGGGCATTGTCAGGTTGAGGATGATCATGTGAGGTATAAAACTTTTTACCAACTCGATCGCATCTTGGCTGTTATAAGCTGTCTTTACCTCACACCCGACGTCCTGCAGGGTATGCTCTATCAGCGACACTGTATCTGTTTCACTATCTACTACAAGTACCCGTTGTATTTTGCTCGTTTTTTCCAGATCTCTTATTTTTTTAAGCAAAAAATTCTTATCCAGCGGCTTCACCATATATTCCGCAGCACCCAGACTGAATCCCAGTTTTTTATTATCCACAATTGAAAGGACAATGACCGGAATATTTTGGGTCTCCGGCGTACTTTTAAGCTCCCGCAGTACCTGCCATCCATCCTTATGCGGCATCATGATATCCAGGGTAATGGCTACAGGTCTGATCTCTATGGCTTTTTTAACTGCCTTCTCCCCGCTGAGAAGGCCCACCACACTGTAGTCCTCTCCCATGGATTTCCTGATAATATCAATGGTTTCATAGTTATCATCTATTGCCAGGACCGTCTTTTGCGTAATGCCTTTTTGGGTCGACGGCTCTGCCCCAGTGGTCTTGGAAGCCTCTGAATCGAGCACTAATTTTTGTACTACCTCACAATTCTTGCAAAAATCAACTTTCTCCGGATAGGCACCGATTTTCAGACCTGTGCAATGCGTCCCAAGAATGAGCCAGCAACGTTTTTCTTCACTTTCATAGGCAGGGCAGCTCGGCTGTCCACAATGGACATAATCATAGCATTTTACCGGTTCGCCTGCATATTCAGGGTCCTTCAGAAAGGTCTCAACAGGCACACCGAAGTGGTCGGCCAGGGCATCAGCCATTCGTAATTCTATAATCGGCTTAGCTCTGGACTCGAGTGTCTCTTGTTTGAGCGGAATTGTGAAATAGAATTGACTTCCCTTGCCATACTTGCTCGTGGCCCAGATCATACCGTTGTGCAATGCGATCAGCCCTCTCGCAATACTGAGCCCCAGGCCGGTCCCGTCATATTGGCGGACAGTGGAAAGGTCAGCCTGCACGAACTTGTCAAAAATTTTACCGAGATCCTCATCCTTTATCCCGATGCCTGTATCTTCTACGCAGACCTCTGCAAATAGGGGCGACTCGCCAGGCTGAATCCCCCGACCGGATATCCCGGCACGGATGGTTATGCCCCCCTTATCAGTAAACTTTATCGCATTGGACAGCAGGTTCATTAAAATATGCTGAATCTTATTCTCGTCGCCATAGACCAAGGGCAGATTCTCATCAATATCAAAATCAAGGGAAAGACCCTTTTGGGTTATCATTCCTTCAAACATGGGAACTACTGAATCAATGAGTCCTTTGAGATTGAACTGTTCCGCCTCTATCTCAGTTTTTCCCGCTTCTATCTTGGAGAGATCGAGAAGATCATTAAGTAATTGCAAGAGGTGCCTGGCATTATTGGAAATTCTGTTGAGGCTCTTTTCCTGTTCCTCGTTGATTGGTCCGTCAATCCCGTCTATTAGTAAATCAGAATAACCGATAATAGAATTCATTGGTGTCCTGAGCTCATGAGACATGTTTGCCAAGAATGTAGATTTTAGTCTGTCAAGCTCCCTGAGTTGGGTATTTGCTTTTTCCAATAGTGCTATAAGATTGGCCCTTTCGCCTAACAGGTCGGTTTTTTTCGCAACCTCTTGTTCTAATTTTTTACTAAACGAAGCCGCCCTTTGAACCATGTAATTAAATGCATTGCCCAGTAAGCCTATTTCATCTTCTGAAACTACATCTACCGAAACAGACATATTGCCCTCTGCAAATTTCTTTGCCTTGTCGGCCAGATCCCCCACAGGGCGTCTGATAAATCTGGTCACCATAAAATAAATTATGCTTATAATTATTGATATGCCAATAAAACTTATCAATATAGTCCTGTTTCTGGCAGCAGTGACCGTCATATAAGCATGCTGGACATCCGTTCCTATTATCATGCCGCCGAGAACTCTCCTTGAAGAACCATGGCAGTGATAACAGTCTTTATGATTCAGAATAGGCTGGATGGTAATAAGGGTTTTTCTTCCGGCAAGTTCTACCTCAAATGCTTTCTTTGGTTTTACTCCTGAACTCAATGCCTTGCTTAAGGCCGCCAATACCTCCTCACCACAACAAAGAGAATCCGCGACCTTGGTGTTTACCTTTTCCTCGTGTGTGGACCAGACTATTTCTTGATCAAAATCGCATATCCATGCCCCGATGTCCTTGACCTTTGCCTGAACGTCGGACAAGACTTTCTTAACCGCCTCATTGTTTCCAACAGACATGGGATATTTAATACCGGAATAGATTGATTCGGACAGGTCTACATTAAGAGTGGTTACTAAATCTATTCTGTCTTTTGTGCCAAAATATATTCTCAAGACAATTTCAGCCGCCATAACCAGAGCTATGCTGATTATTACAGTAGCCAATATCTTGTTGGCAAAATTCTTTCTTATAAAACCAAACATCCCGTCCCCAACAATGCGTCGCCTATCGTAGTCGCTAATGTGCGCCTCCGTGAATCAAGGGCTTGTATCTGAAAGCCTTGACCCTTTCTGAAATATGACACTCCTCACAATCTTTCATCGTGAGATTCATCTTGATATCCTGAACTCGCTGCGTCCTGACATGTAATTCACCAGGGCCATGGCATACTTCACAGCCCGCGTTCTTCAAGTAAGGGGTCTCTTCAAGACTGACAAAGCCGCTCGGCTTGCCATATCCTGTTGTATGACAGAAATAACATCTTTTGATTTCTTCCTCGGTAAGGCTTTTTTTTACCCTTTGAATGCTCTCGAACGAACTGCTCTTCTTTGCATATCGGGTAAAACTCCTATATTCCTTTTGGTGACATGCCTTACATGCTTCTGAGCCAAGGTATTTTGGTGCCTCGGTGTTATTCCCGCCCCTAACTTTTCCAGGAATAAAGATGATGATCGTTAATATTGCCGTGACAATGGCAAGGAAGTATCTCATTGTGCCCCAACCTTAATAGTCTCTTTAATCAAACGGCTAACAGCTAATCGCTTAACTTAGTGCCTGAACGAAAATCCCTCTTTTTGTCATTTCGACCGTAGGGAGAAATCTTTAATGCCTGTATTTTCAGTACGATAAGATTTCTCGCTTTGCTCGAAATGACAGTTTTGGTTAGTTTT
>QNAY01000066.1 GCA_003645605.1 Thermodesulfobacteriota bacterium | reverse complement strand
TAACGCTTATGCCCCTGAACTTCTGAGCCTCTGAACCCTGAACCTTTGAACGGTTACCTTATCTTATGCAGGCCGCCTTAATCTGTTTCAGATCCGTATCTCCCCTTAAGACCTTTTGTATGCCGTCCTGTTTAAGGGTCAACATGCCCTGATTCATGGCATGTTCCCGTATCTCTGCTACTGGGCGTTTTTCCTGAATGAGTTTCTTGAGACCATCATCCGACATGAGTAGTTCGTAGATTGCAAGCCTGCCTCTGAAGCCGGTTTTGTTACAATTTTGGCAGCCCTTTGGCCGATAAAGTGTTATTTCATTTAGGTCTGATAACTCCAAGGGTTGAGTTGGATGAAACCCGTACTCGTGTAGAATATATTTTTTCTCGTTGTCATCAGGCTCGTAAGCCTCGCGGCACTTGGGACAAAGTCTTTTTACAAGCCTCTGTGCCAAGACCCCCAGGAGGGCGTCAGCAAAGTTGAATGGGTCCATTCCCATTCCTAAAAGCCTTGTAACTGTCTCAGGGGCGGAATTGGTATGGAGGGTTGAAAAAACCAGGTGACCTGTCAGGGAGGCCTCTATTGCGGTTGTAGCGGTTTCTTCGTCTCGAGTTTCGCCGATCATTATTACATCCGGATCCGCCCTTAAAAAGGCCCTGAGAATCCGCGCAAAAGTGAGGCCTATACCGGGTCTCACCTGCACCTGACGCAATCCATCCTGCATGATTTCCACAGGATCTTCCGCTGTCCATATTTTTCTGTCCGGCCTGTTTATATAGCCTAGTGCGGCATGCAGGGTAGTTGTCTTTCCCGACCCGGTAGGACCAACCACCAATATAAGCCCGTAAGGCAACTGCAAAAGCTGTTTTAGCTGCTCCATGTTTTGATCAAGGAGACCTATGCGATCAATCGGCATGGCCTCGGAAGAGGCCAACAGCCTGAGTACTATATCTTCGTTGCCTTCAGTTGTGGGAAGTGTGGCTACACGTAATTCCAGGATTTTGCCGGAGCGAGTCCTGAACTTTATTTTTCCGTCTTGAGGCAGGCGTTTCTCGGCAATGTCAAGGTTGGACATGATCTTAATTCTGGAAATCATGGCCCGCTTGTAGTTATACGGAATGGTCTGATAACGCATACAATCGCCATCGATCCTGAAGCGAACCAAGGTCCCACGTTTGCCTGCCAGAGATTCAATGTGAATATCGGATGCCCGGCGCTGATATGCATCCTCTATGGTTTTGTTGGTTATCTGTACCACTACGCTATCAGCATTTGATGCTAAGCCATCATCCTCTTCCTCTACTTCCGTATCCTCATCAACCACTTCCAGTTGCTCAAACACGTCTTCATCAGATCCCCCTATGGAATATTTCCCATAGAAATAGTCTATGAATCTGTTGATATCTTCTTTTAGGGAAACTGCAAATTCAAAGTTTTTGGCCTTAAGGACCCTTCTTATATTGTCTATCTTTGCTAAGTCATGGGGGTTATCCAGTGCAACTGTAAGGGTCCCTGATTGTTCGTTAATCGGGGCACAGGAATTGGTCCTGAAAAAATGTTCTTTGATACCGCGCACGCAAGATGGTATAGTTCCTACTTCCAGTTCGTCAAATTCCACAAAGGGGCATCGATAGTATTCGCTGAGGGAGCGGCCAAGCTCTGTCTTGTCTAAGCCAAACTGGCTTAGCAGGATACTTTCTATGGATTTCTTTCCCTGTTTGGCCAGTTCTTTGGTCCTGTTCAGTTGTTCTTCAGAGAGGAACTGATTACGAATCAGATAATAGAACCGGCCATATTTTTGCACTGTTTGGGAAAGTTCCTCAAGCCTCTGTTTGGCGTTTCTAAAGGCAGGATCAAGGCGGATGATTTGTTCCAGGGCCTCAATGGCCTTAGGCACCGCGCCGGTTCGTTCATGGGTAAGCGCCAGTTGATATAGTACGTCCAGCCGTTCATCCTTGGACAGTTGCGTGTCCTCAAGGGCCTCCTGTAAATACTCAAGGGCCTCAAAGGGCGTATCCAGCCGCAGGTATGATTCTCCGATTTTCGCTCGAATTATTCCCGGCCTGTATTCGTCTTCAAGTAAAGTTTTGAGTTCCTCTATGGCCTCTGAATAAAAGCCGGCATCCATCAGACCTATACAACTGTTGAATTTATTATCCTGATATTCTTTAATATCTTCAGGTTTAAGATCTTTACCGGTGGTAGAATCCGTTTTTCCCGACTGGATTGTTTCCATGCCATCAACCTGAAGTTTTTTCAGACGGGACTCTAGTTCAGGATATAGGGGATGGGACTTATCACCTGTCAGTTTCAGAAGCTCTAAACAAATAAGACGAGCTTCTTCATTAAGACCTTGACTATAGTAAAGATCGGCTTCCGCCAACCTGGTTTTAATTAAATTGTCCGAAGTTGAAGTGAAATTATCCATTTGTCAATGTATTTAAGAGGCTTTCCAGCGTTGCCACGGATGTTTGTTTGTTCTCTATCTTCAGGTTGCCGACCCATGGTCCATTATTTTCTGCGGACGGTTCCCATGAATACTCAGGATCTACGGAAATGGTCTTTAACGGGGAGTCCAGCATGAGGACCAGTCCTTTATCCGCATGGGACAGAACTAATACAATAGGATTGTCTGAGGGCTGAGAGTAGCTGAAAGATGAAATTGATTTTTGCAGTACCGGGAACTCAAGTTTTATAAGCTGTGATTCTCCCTGATTTGATAATGTCCCTTGCATCAATGGCTGAAGCTTTGTCCATGGCCAGGTCTTGAGTTTCTTTAATTTGAAAGTTTTCAGCTTATTAAGTCCTTTCTTGGCCCACCAGGGGGCGGTCCCGGCAAATGCTATATCTTCAGGAGCAAGCGCCACTTGATTTTGGTCCCATTGGGTAACTATAAGTTCATGCCATGGGCAGGAAACGCTACTTGATGGTGTTTTTTCTTTTTTATCAATTTCTATGGTGATGTCTTCGGTTCGCTGAGCAGCATAATCACGCACATCAACAGATGGCTCGTAATCGCCGGCTAATGCCTTTTCCAATATTTCCTTTTGTTTTTCAAGCCTGCTTTTAAGATTTTGCTGAAAATTATGTAGCTTTTCCATCCCCGGAGTTCGGGCAAGGAGTTTTTCAACTGGTAAAATGTAACCAATACAGTCATCAAGGACTTTGATATGGGATTTGACTGCATCTACAAGCGCGGGGTATTCAGGAAATTCCAACTCAGGAGGTCCTGCCTTTTCTTGTATGTCCGCCCCTAAAACAGAATCTGTGACCTGTTCCTGTTGATCGGGAGATTTTTCTTTTAGGGCAATCCCGGGGGCATCTTGATGCCTTGGCTCAGGATCATCAATGTCCTCAACAAGTTGTTCTGAAACCGCCTCCCCGGACACTTCGTGAGCAACCTCCGGCACCGCTATGTCTATGGCTGATTCAAGTCCCTTCTTGGCGGATATCAAGAGCTGCTCTTTAGCCTTTGGATCCTGCTCCTTGTTCCAGACAAGGTTTTTTAAGGTGTCAAGGCCTTTTTGCAGGGTTTCGGGCCCGAAAGTGGGCATTTTTTCAGGATGGTCCGCCATCCCTTCAAGGATTCTTATCATAAGACTGAACGGTTCATGGAGATTTTTGTCTGCCTCTATTTTTGGATTTTTACGGATTGTCTCTATCAGGTTTTTGGCTGATACTACTTGTGTCTGAGTGACTTCCCATTCCAGGGTCAACAACATTTGATTGAGTCGGCTGAACTGTTGTTCCAGATTGACAGCCTCAGTCTCTTTCTCTTCAAGTTCCAGCTCCGAATCTAATTCCAATATCTTTTCGTCAGTGGCAATTTCTATCTGTTCATCAGGAGATTCCATCTCTATTGTATCTGAGGGCTGGATTTCTTCCGGATGCTTTTCTTCCCGGCCTACAACCTGAAAGAATAGTCCTTGATCTGTTTTGTCTTGCGACAAACCCTTCACTTTACTAGTTAATGGGTCGATTTCTATCTGTCGTGTTGCACTAAATAGTTCGTCAATAGTACTATCTACATTTTTAGTAAAATCTTCGGGATCAGGGATCTTTTTTGTCTGATCCATGGCTGTTCTCCTTAGTTGAGCGATTAGCTGTTAGCCATTAGCATTTAGCTTTGAAAAATGGTTCCTAATTTTGTAATAGCAAAACATCTTGCTTGCCAAGGCGGCAGACCGACTTGTCAGGGCGACCAGACCGATAATCATTAAGTTAATAGCTAACAGCTAAAGGCTAATAGCTAAGTTAAAAGGTGTTTTGTTGCCACATAGTGAACGGTCCTTTTGCTTATTTCCTTCAGGGTTTCAAAGACCCCGATGCCTTTAGTGGCCGCTGCTTCAAAAATTTTGGTATTAAGTTCTCTGTTCAGATCTATTTCAAGCTCTTCTCTAGTCAATGTGGGTATAGGTGTCGGTACCATGTCACATTTGTTAAATTGAAGAACAGTCGGGATTTCTTCCAGAGTTAGATTGTGCTCAAGGAGATTGCGGCGCAGATCTTGGAGACTTTCTATGTTTTTTTCATGACGTACCTTAAGATAGTCGGCAACAAAGACCAGACCATCTACACCCTTAAGAACCAGTTTTCTGGTTGCTTTATAAATTGTCTGACCAGGTACGGTGTAAAGCTGGATTCTTATATCAAAACCATTTATTTTCCCCAGATTTAGAGGAAGGAGGTCAAAAAAAAGCGTCCTTTCTCCTTTTGTCTCAATGGTTAACATTTTGCCACGGGCTTTATTATTCATGGCATTATATATGTAGAGCAAATTCGTAGTCTTTCCGCATCGTCCTGAACCGTAGTAGACTATCTTGCAGTGTATTTCCCTTTTGCTGAGATTTATTAGCGCCATTGTTAATTATTTTTGACCAAATGTCTTTTCTATAGATTTTGCTAATTGTGCTACTCTCAGCCTGATTAAGCCCAGAGAGACATTGTCACCGAAAATTGTTACTAGGATCAAATCAGTGCCTATTCGTGCAACGTGTATGCTGTCTTTTTCCCCTTTATGAAACAGGAGTGCAAAATCGTCTTCTCCTATCAGTTTTGCAATCTGTGAAGTGGCGCCAAAGTTAGCTGCCGCCAGCGCAGCAAGAGATATAGTGTCCAGGTTGTCGGTTTTGTGCCCGCAAGCAACTACTATATTGCCCGCTTCATCAATCAAGAGCACAGTATTAACGCCCGCTTTAATAAGGGTGTTTTCTATCTGTATTCTGGTTTCTTCCAGGATTGAGGTGGTCAGCACTAAATCAGCCAAGGCTTAGATTCTCCAAAAAGAAAAGGTCATTCTGTGTCAAAGACGCATAAACTTTCAACTGAGACTCCTGAATTTAAAGCTCTAAAACCTTTATCGACCAAATCATTTAATATGTTAAGGATTTTTGTGGGGGGGGGCTGTTTTTTTTGATCGCAGTATTACCTCAAGACATTAAGCTTTGCGGCCGATAAATAATTTAGGTAGTGTCTGAACGAAAACTAACCAAAACTGTCATTTCGAGCAAAGCGAGAAATCTTATCGTACTGAAAATACAGGCATTAAAGATTTCTCCCTACGGTCGAAATGACCAAAAGAGGGGTTTTCGTTCAGGCACTAGGTAAGCGTTCAGAGGTTTCAAGGGTCAGGGGTCAAGGGTTCACCGGTAGCCTAAAGCCGTTGATTTGTGGGTTTTGAATGGAGAAGGTGTGAGAATAGAACAATAGAGCAATCAACAATCAACAATCCAATGGGGTACTATGAATCAGTTTGATCAAGAAAATTTACAGAATTTTGTTGTTGAAGTCGAGGGAAACCTCCAGGAGCTGGAATCAAACCTGTTGTTATTCGGACAGGAGTCTCACAACTCCTCTCTTCTGAATGAATGTTTTCGTAATATGCAAAGTATAAGAGGCGCAGCGGACCATGTGGGCCTTGAACAAATAGCCACGCTTGCCAATAATATGGAAAATTTGTTTGATAAGGTCCGTCAGGGTAGCTTGGTCTTTGCAGAAGATGTTATTAACCTGGTTTTTTCAAGGCTGGATCAATTGCAGAAGCTGGTGCAAGAAGTGGCAGAGAAGAATGCGGAATCAAGCAGTGTATCAGACAATATTGAAGATCAGAACGACATACTCTTTGATTCACGGTCGGAGAAGGTCGATTCTGACGCACCCGAAGCAACTACCGGTCATGATTCGGGATTACCGGATCGACAGGCCCGGAATACAATAAAGGCTTCGGAGGAAGCAATTACTCCTTTGTTCTTAAAAGAAGTATCCGAGCCTCTGGCCAATGTGCCTGACCGGCCTGAGGAGAAATGGTTGTCTGCCAGTCAGGATGCAATAAAAAATCTAAGGGCCCGTGCAAAATATATGGATTACGGTGAGGTGGCGGCAGTTCTTGACGAGTGGGAAGAAAGACTGGTCGAGGCCCTTTCAACAAGCTATGGCGGCAATAGTTTTGATCCTGGTCCACTGAGACAAATATGGTTGAGACTGGTAGATCTGCTTCCAGGGCTTGTTGGTGATGATAAGATGACCAAACCAGAAAAATCCTGAGGTTCATGCAAAACTCTGTCTTTGGTCCGATGGCGTAACCGTAATGGTAACCGTTCACGGAATTACAACGCCCGTTTTACCGCAACCCACCGAACTGTAAGCGTTTACAGTGTGCTGCAGATGCGAGGCGTACGGGTACGCAGACGTACTCCCTGTACTTCAAGTGCCCGACAACAAAGCAAATGCGGTGCCCTGTGAACGCTTACCCGTAATGAGTATGTATTCACCTTCTATTTTCAAGAAATTGAATTTAATGGTCGGCATCCTTCATATTATTCCAAAAGTAGTTTACACTTTGTTGATCTTGAGGCATTTGCGCTGTCTCTAACCTACCAATTTATGGTATGTTTTGAATTGTTCAAAAAATATTTTACCCCGC
>QNAY01000065.1 GCA_003645605.1 Thermodesulfobacteriota bacterium | reverse complement strand
ATCAAGAGCTAAGAGCAGACTTGACCCCATTCATTCCCATTCCGGAATTGCAGTTCTCCCAGGGAGCAGACAGGGAGTAAGATAACCTTACCTACATCCTCAACTAAGGATATAATTTCCCCCTTCTATACGCAGGCCTATACCCTTCACTATTGCAGTAGACACCGTCTTTCTGGCTGTTCCCAGAATTCGTCCAAAGGTCTGTCTGGAAATGCCCATCCGAACGGCAGCGGCATCCTGATCCATTCCCTCCATATCACTCATACGCAATGCCTCAAAACCTTCAACAGTCAGAATAACTTCATCAAGACCGCGCAACGGTATGCCCCTTGGCTTGAAATAGGTTACAGTAGGCTCCTGATCAACTTTTCGCCATTTAGGGGGTCTGGCCATATTTTTTCCTCCGACTCAGCTTTTCAGCACTTTTTGCAGGGCCTTGATACACCGTAAATTCTCTTCGGGGAGACCAATAGTAATCCGGATGTAGTTGGGTAGACCATATGCAGTCATTGCCCGTACGATGATTCCCTCTCTGAGCATTTTTTCATAGACCATTTTGGCATCCCTGTCGATATCTATAAGAATAAAGTTCGTTTCACTGGGCATTACACGGCATCCTAACTCCTCAAGTTTTTCCGTGAGAAAATCCATGCCCTGCCACACGGTATCAATGGTCTTTTTAAGATGTTGATGGTCATCCAGGGCCGCGAGGGCCCCTATCTGGGCCATGGTATTGACATTAAAGGGCTGCCGGACCCGCTCCAGATATTTGGCCACATCTCTGTCCATCACTCCATAACCTACTCGGAGTCCAGCCAGACCGTAAGCCTTTGAAAAGGTCCGAAGGGCTATGACCCTCCTATCCTGCTTCATATATTCCACGGCCTTTGGAGTCTGCTCAGTCCTAACAAACTCCATGTAGGCCTCATCCAGGACTACTAATAAATGATCTGGAAGATCTTTCAGAAATGCATCGAAGTCAGCCCTGTGAATGACTGTGCCCGTGGGGTTGTTGGGATTATCCAGAAAGATCAGGCGGGTTTTCGGTGTAACTGCCCGTGATATGTTTTTAAGGTCGTGATGGTACCCTGAAAGGGGAATGACTGCATTGCTTCCCCCCACGGCCTGAACCATCTTGCAATATACCAAAAAGCTCGGATCACTACTTATGGCTTCATACCCTGGTCGAATGAAAACCCTTATCAGAAAATCTATCAACTCGTTGGATCCGTTGCCAAGCACTATTTCCTCAGAAGACACTCCCAACAACCCGGCAAGTTTTTCCTTGAGGTAGTAGCCACTACCGTCAGGATAGCGGTGCAGTGAAGATGCTGCATTCCTTATGGCCTCCAGGGCCTTTGAAGACGGCCCCAATAAATTTTCATTAGAGGCAAGTTTGATAGGATTTTTTACTCCATATTCCCTTTCGAGTTCCTCAAGGGGCTTACCTGGTGGATAGGGAACAAGGCTTGTGAGATATTCCGGGAATTCAAAAGATAACGGCTTTGACTTATTAAACATATAATGATCCTTAACTTGTTTCTGCAGTTTTTGAATACAGCTTGTGTTCTTCCAGCCCGAGATTCGGATTAACTTCCACCCTGATTTCAACATCAAAATTTTTTTCAAGGTTATAAAGTTCTAAGCGCTTGCGGTTAAGCAGGTATGAGACGACCTGAGGCGGAGCCTCCAGCACAAGCTGCCCGGAATTCTTTTCATGACTACCTGCCAGATGAGCACTGATTCTTCTCAAGTCCGCCAGTGCAAGGGCCTCCACAGACATCACCACTCCCCTTCCATGACAGTGGGGACAGGAGCAATAACTGCCTAGTTGCACAGGAGAGCGGATTTTCTGGCGCACCAGTTCAAGAACACCGAACCGTGAAATTCTGGCAATTTCCGTCCTGGCACGGTCCTTTTTGAGGCAGTTCCTCATGCGCTTTTCCACCTGTTGTCTGTAGGCCCTGTTACGCATATCAATGAAATCAATAACTATTATTCCCCCGAGATCTCTGAGACGCAGTTGTCTGGCTATCTCCTCCGCAGCCTCCAAATTGGTCTTTAGCGCGGTTTCCTCAATATTTTTTTCCCTAACGTTTTTCCCGGAATTTACATCTATAGACACCAGTGCCTCGGTTGGCTCTATAACAATATGTGCTCCGGAAGGCATGCGAACATTGGGCTGATATACTTGCTCTATCAAAGTCTCAAGATCGAAGTGTGAAAAAATGGGGACGTCGCCCTGGTATAAACGTACAGTGGCTACCTGTCGTGGGGCAATGATGCGAAGAAATGCCTTTATATTATCATAGACATCCTGCCGGTCCACCAAAATTTCCTCGACATCACTTGTTAGATAATCCCTCAGAAATCGTTTTACCAGATCACGGTCTCTATAAATCAGGGCCGGGGCCTGAGCGGACTGGACCTTTTTTCTCAAATTGCTCCAGAGTCGTGCCAAATACCTGAGATCCTTTTGTATATCTACTTTTGGAATGCCTTCAGCAACTGTTCGGACAATAAGTCCCACACCTTCCGGCAACTTGCATGCCTTTAATATCTGCTTAAGCCTTTTACGTTCCTCCTCATCCTCAATTTTTCTGGACACACCTACTTGAGCGGTACCGGGCATCAACACCAGATACCTCGCTGGGATTGACAGATAGGTTGTTATCGCAGATCCCTTGATATGGGTCTCTTCCTTGACTATCTGTACAAAAATATCCTGATCCTTTTTTAAAAATTCATGGATACGTTTTTTGTTTTCAGCATATCCATAGTATTCAGGGTGTATATCAGCTAAGGGCAGATAGCCGTTTCTGGGAAGGCCGATATCAACAAAAGCCGCCTGGAGGCTTGGCTCTATCTTTACTATTCGACCTTTATAGAGGTTGCCTCTGGTCTGGGTATGGGAGAATGTCGCAATATCAAAGGCCTCAAGACGTCCATTCTCAAGAAGGCCTATCCGGCATTCCTCCGGCGCCTCCATGTTGATTACAATCTGGCATTTGCCGGATTTGCTTGATTTTTTCCTTGGTTTCATATTAATTTTCGTATACTCCTAAACACCGGCCCTATCACCGGGAATATAAAAAAGTTTGTTGTCGAATGCCTCAGTCTTTATCAGACCGAAGCTGTACATTCGATTAAGTACCTCCTGAACAGATTCAGCTCCAATGCCCAGAACATCCCGAAGGTCTTCAATGCTGAGAGGCCTTCTGAGCAAAGTATCCAATATCTCAGCCTCAATAATCGGCCGGACCCCCTTCTCCATGCTATGTCTATAATCTACTATGACCTCGGCCTTTTCACCCAGTTGTTCTTTCAATTCCTCCATCTGCCTTTTTGATAGAGGATTGGCCCAGGTCTCAACTGGAGGACGAACTACAGTATTAAGCTGAATCTTGTCAGGCTGGATAGACTTTAAGACCTCTTTAAGACCACTGATTTCATCTGTACCATGATTAATCCCCCTGACAAAAAGGATCTCCAGCCAGATCTTTCCCTTAAACTCCTTTCGTAATTTTATTAAGCCATCTAAAATGGTCCTGAGATCCACACACTTGGCAGGACGATTGATCCTTCTGAAAGAATCAAGCACCACAGAATCAAGAGAAGGCAATAAAATATCCGCATGACAGAGTTCCTCTCTCACCTGCGAATCAGAGAGCAAAGTGGAGTTGGTAATGACTGCAACAGGTTTATCTGTATGCCCCTTGGCAAAGACCAGAAATTCTCCAAGGCCTGTATGGAGTGTAGGTTCTCCCGATGCGGTAAAAGTAAGCACATCAAAGGCCGTCTTTTCAGAACACAAGACTTCTTCAAGCTCAGCCCTTATCAGTTCGGCAGATATGTATTCATTCCTTTCACATGTGTATCTCTTGGTACCCCCTAATTCACAATAGACGCAATTCAGATTGCAGGTCTTGGGAGGAAGAATATCTACCCCAAGAGACAAGCCTAAACGCCTCGAAGGTACCGGACCAAAGCAGTATTTCATAATAAATTAGCCACCTGCGGAGGGATTTTTCTGACAGGATGAACAAGATTTGCCTGATTTCCATTTATCTTGTTGATCCTGTCAAAAAATGGGAAATCCTATACTATCAAGTTACTTTATATTGAGCGGAGGCTCTGTCAAGCATGACCATTCATACTTCTTAGCTAGCGGAGAGTAAACAAATACTCTCAAATGAGCCTTTTCCAGAAGGCTCAAACAGGAGTAAATCCTGCGTACCAAGGCCTGCTTGATCATTTCGGATATCTTGTCAAAAAAAGGAAAATCATATACGTTTCAAGCTATTCAAATATGTCAGAAAAAAATAAAATACAACTGGCACTCCTGTGTGGAGGTCGTTCTGCTGAAAGAAATGTGTCCCTTGTAGGGGCACGAGAGGTAGAAAAGGCCCTTGATCCAGGCCGCTACGATATCACGCGTTATGATCCAGCCACGGATCTTGACCGACTTGTCAGAGACGCACCACACCTAGATGTTGCTTTCATACTTCTTCACGGCCGGTATGGAGAAGACGGGACCATACAGGGTCTTTTGGACCTCATTGACTTACCATATCAAGGATCTGGAGTCCTGGGTAGTGCCTTGGCCATGGACAAACACATTGCCAAAGTGATTTATCAGGAGGCCGGTATACTCACTCCTCCATGGATTCACATCTTTCGCAGCGATAAAGTGGACATAAAACAAATCGTAAACCGCTTGGGTATTCCACTCATGGTTAAACCCTGCACCCAAGGATCAAGCGTGGGAATAAGAAAGGTGACGGATAAAAACAAGCTTGGTCCTGCCATAAAAGAAGCATTTCAATGGGATAACAGAATCCTGATTGAATCATTCACACAGGGACGGGAGCTTACAGTAGGAATCCTGGGTCTTGAGGAGCTTTCACCACTTTCTGTGGTTGAGATCATCCCTGATTCGAGCTATTCATTCTTTGATTATGATGCAAAGTACTTACCTGGGGTTACCAAGGAGATCTGCCCGGCAGATATACCGAGGCAGGCATCTGAAAAAGCCCAGGCCATGGCCGTTGCTGCTCACAAAGCATTGCAGCTACGGGCCTACAGCCGTACAGATATGATCCTTACAGACACCAGTAAAATATTCGTTTTGGAAACCAACACAATTCCCG
This sequence comes from Thermodesulfobacteriota bacterium, assembly GCA_003645605.1. Taxonomy (GTDB): domain Bacteria; phylum Desulfobacterota; class Dissulfuribacteria; order Dissulfuribacterales; family UBA3076; genus UBA3076. Next base: position 1,830 of record QNAY01000065.1, on the reverse strand, counting down.
GGATGACTCCGACCAGCCTTTTCCCCCAAGCCGCGAATGCAGCGGGAATTTCCTTTAGTAAACTACTTGATCAACTTATTGATATGGCATTATCCGGAAAAGGACGGTGGGCTGAAGTTTGAAGTGCCTAAAGTTGCGGATGGCAGGGCTAAGCACGCCTCTCTCTCTTTCGAAAAAGTATTCGAACAGGAGTTTGCTTAAGGCCCAGTTGCTCGCGAAACTGGTTTGCCAGAAATCGTTTATATTGAGATGGTATGACGTCAGGGTAGTTCGCAAACAGGAGGAAAGTCGGCGGTTTCGTTGCTACCTGCGTCGTATAGTAGAATTTCAAGTGGTGTCCTTTGGAGATGGGAGGAGTTCTTCTGGCTAATGCCTTTTGTAGGACACTGTTGACGCTGCCTGTATTAATTAACGTGTTAAAATCAATATAGACATCGTCTATCAAGGGTAAAATTCGGTTGACACGCTTTCCTGTGAGTGCTGAGATGTTTAGGTGGGGAGAATAAGGAATAAACCGCTTTGCCCGCTCCAGCTCCCCTGATCTTAATTTCACTAATGACTGGTCTTGCCGGATAAGGTCACATTTGTTGAACAGGGTAATACATGCCCGTCCATATCTTTCCGTGTAGCCGATCAGCCGTTTATCCTGATCTGTAATTCCTTCTGAAATATCCATTACAATAAGGACAATGTCACAGGCCTTAATAACATTAATGGCCTTAATAATACTGAATTTTTCTATCTTATCACTGACTCTGGCCTTTCGCCTTATGCCTGCCGTATCAGTAAGCAGAATGTCTTTTCTGCCGGATCGCTGAAGAAATGTGTCTATGGCATCTCTTGTAGTGCCCGGCACATCGGTAACAATCATACGAGGCTCTCCCGCCAGTCTATTAAGCAAGGATGATTTTCCCGTATTTGGTCTGCCGATTAGCGCCACTTTTACTGGCTGTTCCTCATCTTGCTTGAGTTCCTGAGTTAAACCTTCGAGGTATGCCGGAATGTCTTCTAATGGTAGGTCCATGTGCTTGAGCACATCAACCACTCTTGTCATCAGAGCATTCATTCCCCTCCCGTGTTCAGCCGAGACTGGAATGACTTCATTCACACCTAATTCGTAAAATTCACCCAGATTAAGCTCGCGAGAAGGATTATCCACCTTGTTTATTATTACTAAATATGGTTTCTTATATGGACGTAGTGCGTCGATAATTTCCCTGTCTGCCGGAGTGAGGCCTTCTTTAACATCCAGAACTATCAAAAGCAGGTCAGATTCTTCTACTGCCTTTAGGCTTTGCTCATGGACAATTCGGGATATGCTGTCCAGGTCGGGAGATCTGTCCATGCCGCCCGTATCTATAAGTTGCATTGTAAGACCCTCCCATCTGAGCTCGGCATAGCGGCGGTCTCTGGTGAGCCCGGGAGTCGAATCTACCAGTGCATCTCTTGTTCGGGTAAGCCGGTTAAGAAGTGTAGATTTCCCCACGTTTGGGCGTCCTATCAGTGCGACCTTTGGTATTATTTTTTTGTTTTTGAACTTTAGATTCATATTATTGTAGTAAAGTTAGATGTTTTTAAACGCAGTTATCGGGCAATCTCTGGAAACGATTACCGAAAATCTCCCAAGAGGACAAGAGACGCGGCGATTTTACAAGTGGTGCAATAAATATAGTGCAATCAGCGAAAATTTCACTGATTAATATGCCTATGTAGTGTCTGAACGAAAACTAACCAAAACTGTCATTTCGAGCAAAGCGAGAAATCTTATCGTACTGAAAATACAGGCATTAAAGATTTCTCCCTACGGTCGAAATGACAAAAAGAGGGGTT
>QNAY01000064.1 GCA_003645605.1 Thermodesulfobacteriota bacterium | reverse complement strand
TAACCAAAACTGTCATTTCGAGCAAAGCGAGAAATCTTATCGTACTGAAAATACAGGCATTAAAGATTTCTCCCTACGGTCGAAATGACAAAAAGAGGGGTTTTCGTTCAGGCACTAAATAGTCCCCCTTGGCAAAGCTCAAAAGAATAATCTTTCTGCGAACTCTGCGGTGGACGGCTATTCACGATCTATATCCTGTTCAGGGGGCATTATGCCGACATTGCATATTTATCGGATCACAGTAATGTGCCTTGGTCAATAAGTTTATGGAGGGTTAAAATATATGTCTTTAGATGAAATCAAAATTAGCCGAGCTATTTTAAGCCGTTTTATGACCAAGTTCTCTGACTGTCTTGAACTGGATGTCGCAATTGTCGGTGCTGGTCCATCAGGCCTTATGGCAGCCCTGCGTCTTGCCCAAAAGGGCCGCAAGGTAGCTGTTTTTGAAAGAAAACTCAGTATCGGCGGAGGAATGTGGGGCGGCGGCATGATGTTCAACGAGATAGTGGTTCAAGAGCAAGGAGCTGCTATTCTTAAAGACCTCGGCATTTCTGTAGAGGATGCTGGAGACGGATATTACACCGCCGATTCTGTAGAGTGTACTTCAACACTGACCAGTCTTGCCTGTAAAGCCGGTGCCAGGATTTTTAATCTTATGACTGTAGAGGACGTGATGGTCCGGGAAAACAGGGTCACCGGTCTGGTGATCAATTGGAGTGCCGTAGATATTGCGGGATTCCATGTGGATCCCTTGGCTGTCAGGGCCGGATATGTTGTAGAGAGTACCGGCCATGACACAGAAGTCCTCAGGGTCGTGCGGAAAAAAACAGGAGAAAGGCTTCTCACAGATACAGGAGAAATAATGGGAGAGCGGTCCATGTGGGCAGAGGTCGCCGAGAATACTACGTTGGAAAATACAAAGGAGGCCTTCCCCGGCGTCTTTGTCGCCGGCATGGCAGCTAACGCCACTTTTGGGTCGTTTCGCATGGGGCCTATTTTCGGAGGCATGTTATTGTCCGGTGAAAGGGTGGCTGAATTGATAGATGAGAGGCTTAGCTCTTAGAACCTGGATTAAGCGATTAGCCATTACCAATTAGCTTTTATTACCTTATAGCAACAATTCTTAATATCATTTATGTCAAAACCCTCATCAAAACCCAATAAACACAGCCTTAGAAAGAGGTCCCACAAAAAGGGACCTTTTGCATCTGCACGGTCGGCCCAACGCTTACCCGCTGAGCAACCCAGTCTATTTGAGGACCCGGGAAACCATCCCAGGATAATTTCACGTCCGGAACACTGTGTCAGCCGGAAAGATATAGACAGGGAGGCATTGAAGGTCCTTTACTGTCTGAAGGACAATGGCTACATAGCCTATCTGGTTGGCGGGAGTGTAAGGGACTTGCTTCTTGGCAAGCGCCCAAAGGATTTTGATATTGGAACTAACGCCAGGCCGGAAGATCTGAAAAAACTTTTTCGTAACAGCCGGATCATAGGCCGGCGTTTCAGGCTGGTTCACGTGTATTTCCGAGGTGGAAAAATAATTGAGGTATCAACCTTCAGATGCCGGAGTGATCACGATGACCGGGAAGCTGCGAATGAGGGGATTGGGGATACTCATATCTTTGGTTCTCCTCAGGAGGATGCCTTTCGCAGAGACCTCACTATCAATGGACTTTTCTACAATATCGCAGACTTTAGTATAATTGATTACGTAGGGGGTATGGCAGACCTTAAACAGGGTATTGTCAGGTTCATAGGTAATGATCCGGAACATAGATGTTTGAAGGACCCTGTGAGGATGATGCGTGCTGTAAGACACGCGGCCAGGACGGGTTTTACAATAGAGACCCATACATGGGAGAGCCTGCTCAGGCACAGCGATAAGCTTCGTCTATGTGCAATTTCGAGGGTAAGAGACGAATGGCTCAAGGATTTACGTTCCGGATACGGTAGGCCATGGACCGAGCTCATGCTTAAGAGCGGACTGTTTGCCTCGGTTTTTTCCGGTTATGTTTCAGCCCTTGAGGGTAAGGAAAAGGGACTGGTTCGAAAACTACTTTTCGGGCTTTTGGGGCATCTTGATCGTATGGTAAATGATGGTGTTGAAGTTAGTGAGGCCATTATGCTGGCCCTCTTCGCGTACCCCCGGCTCTGTGTAACACCAGAGTGGAAAGCTCTCGAAGTTGATCGTCTGAAGTGGCCTACTTATGAAGTAAGGTCCATATTGAGAAAGATTCTCTATCCTTATGATTTCAGAAGATCCGTAAGAGACATAGCAGCTCAGATCCTGGCCAGCCAATGGAACATCTCCCTGTGTCTTGCAAGGGGTAAGTGGCCTAAGCGTGTTTGGAACAAGGCCACGTTTCGGGAGTCCATCATGTTTTATGATTTAGTACAGGAGATCTTGGGGCAACCGGTTGTTGGTCCTGATCCACATCTTCGTCCAGGACCAAAACCTTTAAAGAAATCCCGCAGAAGAAAGCGGTGTCCTCAACCTACCAAGCGTTTAATATCAGAATCTGAGGAGATCCACGTATGAAGCTGCGTCAAAATGCCAAAGAGCTGGTTTTGATAGAAGTAGATGGGCTTGGACTGATATTGGGAGAGATCAGATACAACCGTCAGACCGAGACTGTAAACTTCGCTCTGGAAAAGACGGCTTTTTTTGATCTCTATTTTCCATGTACCGTGTTATATGATCAGAAGCATGGTCCTGTTGTCCATCCCCACGTTCTCACAGCCATGGTGGTCTCTTCTATCCGGATACAGCGGACCAGGGTATCCTTTTTTGTCCTGGAGTTAGACATTAATCCTAAACTGATTCAGCAGTATCATCATCTGTTAGAAGCTGTCTTGCTCAAGCAGGGCGTTACCTCACCCAGGAAAGCCACTAAGAAGGACCAGGGACCGGATCAGCCGAAGCCGTCCGGCGGCTCGAAAGTCATTACCCTTAGCGATCGCAAGGAAAAACAATAGGGTCGATGCTTGTTTTTCCGGATATTGATCCGGTAATAATCCATATTGGACCAATAGGTATTCACTGGTACGGTCTTATGTACCTGCTCAGTTTCGGGGCTGCTTACCTGTTGGTGCGAAAGCAGATTCTTGAAGAGTGTCAAGATGCCCTTTCCGATTCCCAAAACCATGGGCCTTCCGCTGCATTTCAATTGAGTCAACTGGAGGGAATTTTATTCTCTCTGGTTTTAGGGATTATTTTGGGAGGCAGGTTGGGCTATGTACTATTTTATAATTTTTCCTACTTTCTTGAACATCCTTTAGAGATATTTGCTGTCTGGCACGGAGGCATGTCCTTTCATGGAGGAGTGGCAGGAGTTATTCTTTCCGGATGGATATATTGTAACAAGCATGATTTGGACTTCTGGAAGTGGTCTGATCGCTTTGTGGTCACTGCGCCGGTAGGCCTTGGCCTGGGACGTATAGGGAATTTTATTAACGGAGAGCTGTTCGGCCGCCCTGCGGATGTGCCCTGGGCCATGGTTTTTCCCCAGGGAGGGCTGGCACTCCGACACCCGTCTCAGCTTTACGAGGCCCTGCTTGAAGGGCTTTTGCTCTTTCTTGTCCTGTGGCCTCTCCGTCGCAAGGCTTGGCCATACGGAAGGAAGCTGGCCCTTTTCCTGGTCCTCTATGCCATATGTCGTATAGTGGTTGAATTCTTTCGAGAACCGGACCCACAATTGGGCTATGTCTTTTTGAGCTGGGTAACCATGGGGCAGTTGTTGAGCCTGGTGTTTCTCGCGCTTGGGATCATTCTTTGGTTTACCAGAATTAAGAGTTAAGAATCAGGAGTTGGTCCGAGAGATAACTCACAAGAGCAATCAACAATCAACAATCCAACAGAGCAATCATCAATCCAAAGGCCAGCTTTCACAGCGGCCCAGAGCCAGTTCCAGATTATATGCAACGGTGAGGAGCTTTGTTTCCTCAAAGTGTCCTGCCATTAATTGAAGTCCTATGGGGAGCCCGCTGCTACTTAAGCCGCAGGGCACGGAAATTCCTGGGATGCCTGCCAAGTTTACCGGAATTGTAAAGATATCAGATAGGTACATCTGAAGCGGGTCGTCTGCTTTCTCACCAAGCCTGAACGCCGTAGTCGGGGCAACAGGGGCGGCAATCACATCACATTTTTCAAATGCATTTTTAAAGTCTTGGGTGATAAGAGTCCGAACCTGGGAGGCCTTTTTATAATATGCATCGTAGTATCCGGCTGAAAGGGAATAGGTTCCTATCATTATCCTCCTCTTGACCTCCGGGCCGAAACCAAGAGACCTGGTCTTTTTATACATATCCATGAGATTTTTATAGTCCGGGGCACGTAATCCGTACTTTACTCCATCGTAACGTGAGAGATTGGAAGATGCCTCGGCAGGGGCGATAATATAGTATGTGGCAACCGCATACTCTGTGTGAGGAAGGCTTACCTCCACCACTTCGGCTCCCTGGGATTCCAGGGCGGCAACCGCATACTTAACGGCTTTTTCCACCTCCGGGTCAAGGCCTGGAATAAAATATTCCCTGGGAATCCCTAATGTATAATTCTTAAGACCCGATATCAGGGAGGCGGTGTAGTCAGGTACGTCTTTGGGTACGGAGGTGGAGTCCCTGGTGTCATGGCCGGATATGGCGTTCAACAGCAGGGCGCAATCAGTAACGTCCCTTGAAATGGGTCCTATCTGGTCAAGTGAAGATGCAAAGGCCACAAGACCGAACCTCGATACTGTGCCGTACGTAGGTTTCAGACCTACAACACCACAGTATGAGGCCGGCTGGCGTACCGATCCGCCTGTATCCGAGCCCAATGAACCCGCACAGGCCCTGGCGGCAACAGATGCTGCTGAACCACCGCTTGATCCACCAGGAATTCGTTCAAGGTCCCAGGGGTTGTGAGTAGGATAATAGGCAGAGTTCTCCGTGGATGACCCCATGGCAAACTCATCCATATTTAACTTGCCCAGCATTACCGCCCCATGGGCCTCGAGTTTTTCCATTACCGTGGCATTATAAGGTGGTACGAAATTTTCAAGTATTTTAGATCCACAGGTGGTCTTAACCCCTCTGGTACAGATAACATCTTTAATACCCATAGGAATTCCCGTAAGAGGAGTAATATCGTCTGCTTTTTTAAGGCACTTGTCCGCCTCTTCCGCCTGGGTCAGCGCTTTGTCGGGGGTTACTGTCAGATAGGCCCTGATTTTTGGATCAACTTCACCTATCCTGTCCAGATAGGCCATTGTGACCTCAACTGCGGAAACATCTCTCCTGCTGAGTATGTCGTGAAGCTCATGTATGCTCAGATCGATCAGACTTGGCATCTTGTATTTCCTTAATCAGATAATTGCACTGCAAAAACCATAAAACATGCTTCCGCTCAAAAAACCCGAGATGCAAGGCGCGAAATTTTCCAGGCATGAGACGTACTTATCGTACGTCGCAGTGACTGGAAAATTGAAGCAACGCCGCAGATTGGGTTTTTTCAGCGGAAGCATCAGATAATTTTTGGTACCACAAACTTCCCCTGTTCCTGTTCAGGTGCGTTGGAGAGAGTTTTTTCAACCGGCAAGGAGGACTTGACTTCGTCCTTTCTAAAGGCATTCGTAAGTTCCAGTGCATGAGTAGTAGGCTCAACCAGGCTGGTATCCAGATCTTCTAATTTGTTTATATATCCTAGTATGTCATTTAGTTGTCTGTTGAAGTTTTCAATTTCAGACGGATCAAAGCTGAGCCGGGCCAATTGGGCCACATGTTCAATTTCAGAGGTAGTAATCTTCACGAACGCAGAATCTCCTTTGTAATTAGTGCCTGAACGGAAACCCCAAATTATGTTTTTTTAGTTTAGGGAATCGGCAATAAATAACTTACCCATCTTGATTGTTTTTTTATCCGGCTTCTGTGTTGCTTGTCGGTCACATAACCCGTTTTGCTCTCTCCTCGCGCCTTGAAGACGAATAAAAATCCGGCGCAATCTGGGTAAGTTCTTTATTTCTGCTTCCCTTAGGCCATGGACAATTAACATATTAATGCTACTTCCTTTTTTTAATTCAACATTCAACATTTAGAATTCAAAATTGTGTCTGAAAGGCCTTTTCGTTCAGACACTACTTAGTGTTTAGGTTAAAGGCTGAAGGAATTCAAGCATCTCGCAACGCTCAAACGTTCTAAGTTTCGACATCGGCATTCAATTCGATAATACACGCTTTTTCTAAAAAAGTGTAAACTGGTGAATGAAGGATGCCATATTTTTTACATAATTTACCACAAGGCGGGGGAAAACCCAATAGCACACCTTATTTTCCTGCCCATTGCGGCTTCAGGGGCAGATTGACCATGTACTATAAATAAGGAAATAAAAAAAAGTAAAAAAAATCGATAAAAAATTAAAGTCCCTCAGATATTTTTCCGATAAATTAAATACCTCCTTAGAATGGCTTTCCAAAGCCCTTCTTCTCCTCTTGTGGGGCCTCGGCTTAAATCCGCCGGGGCCCCCTTCTTTTTGCCCATGCTACAAGACACCTTTGGACAATGATGACGCCCATGTGCTCCATTCCTAAATATGTATCGCCCCATATCATGGTATGGTCTAAATAGTCCCATGTGTCATTGATATACATCAGATTACCGGAAGTGTCGTCGTAGCCGACACCGACCATGATATGCCCTTCAATGTGAATCATAACCGGTCGCCCGGCATCTATTTCTGCTTGTACCAGTATTACCATGCTCATGTAACCCAACCATTGACCAGGGAAGAGTTGCTGGAGTTCGAGATTGATATCTCAACAGGACAGATCAATCGTATCATCACTGAAGAAAAAAAGGGTCAACCGGAACTAATGTGGAAGAATTTTTACAACAATCACAGTAACCTCTTGTAATTACATACCAAATTAAGTCATTTCCCGTTTTTTAAAGCTATAAAAAAAGATTCATTTTTTTCTTGACATTATCAACCTTTTCTTTGATAATGCAGATATGAATTATC
>QNAY01000063.1 GCA_003645605.1 Thermodesulfobacteriota bacterium | reverse complement strand
GGATTTTTTGTTGTATTCAAGGCGCGAGGAGCGAGCATAACGGGTTATGTGATCGACGAGCAACGAAGAAGACGGCAAAAAAGACATTAATTTGTTCAAGTTATTTATTGTACGTTCCTTATCAGCAATATTGTATACGGAAATAATTATGGCAAAGACCAGCCCTAGGCTGAAGGCGCGTTTAAGGCGTAAACAGCACATACGAAAGCATATATCAGGGACATCAGAGCGTCCGAGGATGGTAGTGTTTCGAAGCAGCAAACACATATACGCTCAGATTATCAATGATGAACAAGGTATCACAATTGCGGCTGCTTCTTCGTTAACGTCTGAGATCAAAAGCAAGGCAGGCGATCTTGAAAACAAAAAGGCTATGGCTAAAGAGGTCGGCCGGATTATTGCCCAAAGGGCTAAGGAAAACGGTATAAATACCATAGCATTTGATCGTGGTGGATATCTTTATCATGGCCGAATCAAGGCTCTTGCGGATGCGGCCAGAGAAGTCGGCCTTGATTTCTGAATTCTAATAGTTAGCTGCTGTAAGGGGGTGGCGTTGCAGGAAAAACATAGAGATAATGACCAGGAACTGATAGAAAAAGTAGTCTATATTAACCGGGTGGCTAAAGTAGTCAAAGGTGGAAGACGCTTTAGCTTCAGTGCTCTTTCAGTGGTAGGTGACGGGGCCGGCAAAGTTGGTTTTGCCATGGGAAAGGCCAGAGAAGTTCCTGAGGCCCTCAGAAAAGCCCGCGAGAAAGCCACTAAGTCTATGATCAAAATACCGATGGTAAGCAAAACAATACCCCATGAGGTGATTGGACATTTTGGGGCAGGCAGGGTTTTGTTGAAACCTGCGTCACCTGGTACCGGAGTTATAGCCGGAGCTGTAGTAAGGGCGATTATGGAGGCGGCTGGAATTCAGGATATATTGACAAAGTGCCTTGGCACCAAAAATCCGCACAATGTAATGCATGCCACATTTAATGGTCTGGACGTCTTACGTATTTCCGTATCTAGGGCAAAGTGCCGTGGCAAAACCGTGGAACAGGGAATTGAGGGATTGAAGGCAGTGTAATAATCATGATTTAGGAATTGAAGGTAATTTTTTTAATTACAATTTCTCAATTTCTCAATTTCTCAATTTCTCAATTTGTTTATTTATCAGGAGCCCATATGATTACATTGGATTCATTAAGACCTCATCCCGGATCCAAGCGTGCGAAAAAGCGCGTTGGAAGAGGACAGGGGTCTGGACATGGGAAAACGGCCTGCCGGGGTGAGAATGGCCAAAAATCCCGATCCGGCGGCAGTATTCGTCCAGGATTCGAAGGCGGCCAGATGCCGTTGTATAGAAAACTCCCGAAGAGAGGTTTTAAAAACCGTTTCAGAAAAGTCTACGGTGTATTGAACATTGGTGATCTGTCAGAGATCAGACATGAAGGAGTGGTGGATGTCGCCGTTTTGAAAGCATTGGGACTAGTACGTAAGCGCCATCATCTCTTAAAAATATTGGGTGACGGGGAGATACAGCAGCCGGTAACGGTTCGGGCCCACGCGGTCAGTGAAACTGCCAAAAATAAAATAGAGACTGCTGGTGGACGGATAGAGATCATTACGGACCGGAGCCAGGAGGCAAATATTGTTTAAGGGATTAGGGGGTATAGGCCAAGTACCGGAGCTGCGTAAACGCATTGGTTTTACGTTGCTTATGCTGGCTGTATATCGGGTTGGAGTACAAATCCCTACTCCTGGTATTGATGTTGCGGCCATGGCGTCCTTTTTCGATCGTGCTCAGGGAACGCTGTTTGGTATGTTTAATATGTTTTCAGGTGGGGCGCTTGAGAATATGTCCATTTTATCTTTGGGCATAATGCCTTACATCAGCGCCTCCATCATTATTCAGCTCCTTACAGTAGCCATTCCGCACTTTGAAGCCTTAAAAAAGGAAGGTGAGGCAGGAAGAAAGAAGATCAGCCAGTACACCAGATATGGTACGGTAGGCCTGAGCGTTATTCAGGGGCTTGGGATAGCCATTACTCTTGAGAGTCTGACGGCTCCGGGTGGCGCTCCGGTCGTGGCAGAGCCCGGCTGGCCTTTTCGGCTCTTAAGCGCTTTGACTTTTATGTCAGGGACGGTATTTCTGATGTGGCTCGGAGAGCAGATTACGGAAAGAGGTGTTGGTAATGGTATTTCTCTGATTATCTTCGCCGGCATTGTAGCCAGGATGCCTTCGGCTATGATAGATACGTTCAGTCTGATGCGTACAGGTGATATACATCTGGCTCTAGTTATTTTTCTTTTAGTGATGATGGTGGCGGTAATTGGATTTATCTGCTTTATGGAGCGGTCTCACAGGCGCATTCCAGTCCAATACGCCAGGAGAGTAGTGGGGCGAAAGGTATATGGAGGACAGAGCACCCATCTGCCTTTAAAAGTGAATACTGCAGGAGTAATACCACCAATTTTTGCGTCATCTATTATGATGTTTCCTGCAACCATAGCAAATTTTATCCAGGTACCCTGGATGCAGAGTGTAGCTCAGGGTCTGAGACCCGGAAGTTTGTTTTATGAGACGATCTTTGTAATGGCCATTATCTTTTTCTGTTATTTTTATACGGCTATGATCTTCAATCCGGTTGATATAGCAGATAACATGAAGAAACATGGGGGTTATGTCCCAGGTCTCAGACCCGGAAGGCGTACGTCTGAATATATTGACAGGGTCCTGACCAGGATTACTCTGATAGGTGCTATTTATGTTTCCGCGATTTGCGTATTACCAAGTATATTGATTTCAAAGTTAAATGTGCCTTTTTATTTTGGTGGAACGGCCCTTTTGATTGTAGTAGGTGTTGGAATGGATACCATGGCTCAAATTGAATCCCATCTTATCACCAGGAGCTACGAAGGGTTTATGAAGGGGGCCAAGCTGAAGGGAAGAAGGTAGAGTGAATGCAAAAGGAACAAAGGTAAATTAGATGTCCAAAGAAGATGCAATACAGGTTGAGGGAAAGGTTCTTGAAACTTTACCTAATGCCATGTTTCGTGTTGAGCTTGAAAATGGTCACAAAGTACTTGCACATATTTCAGGTAAGATGCGTATGCACTATATTAAAATATTGCCTGGTGATACAGTGACTGTAGAGCTGTCGCCCTATGACCTGTCCAGGGGCCGTGTTGTATATAGGGCCAGGTAAATCTTAAGCGAAGAGGAATATGCCATGAAGGTTAAAGCATCAATCAAACGTCGTTGTAAGGACTGCAAAATAATCCGACGCAGAGGCATATTGCGAGTACTTTGCAAAAATCCAAGGCACAAACAGCGACAAGGATAGCTAGGGGGTTGATCTGTGGCAAGAATTGCAGGCGTTGAACTGCCAAAGAATAAGAGGCTGGAGATTGCGCTCACGTATGTTTATGGGATTGGACGTACGACTTCCCAACAAATTTTGGATAAGGCGGAAATTGACAGAAACAAAAAATCGGATGATTTGACGGATCAAGATATCACGTCGCTACGGAAGATTATCGATGCCGATTATAAAGTTGAGGGAGATCTACGCAGAGAGGTATCATTGAACATCAAGCGATTGATGGACTTTGGTAGTTATCGGGGACTTAGACATCGTAGAGGACTTCCGGTTAATGGACAGCGTACCAAAACAAATGCTCGTACACGAAAGGGTCCCAGGCGCTCAGTAGTCAAAAAGAAGAGAAGAATTTAGTAACGGAGGTCGGAGTATATGGCATTACCGAGAAGAGGTGGCCGAAAAGAAAAGAAGAATGTGCCGGAAGGTATTGTGCACATACGATCTACTTTTAACAATACTATAATAAATATAACTGATAAACAGGGGAATACAATTTCCTGGTCAAGCGCAGGGACTCAGGGTTTTAAGGGTTCGAGGAAAGGCACTCCGTTTGCCGCCCAGGTAGCGGCTGAAAATGCTGTAAGAAAAGCAGCAGACCATGGCATGAGAAGTGTTGAAGTACATCTCAGGGGACCAGGTTCCGGAAGAGAGGCAGCAGTGCGGGCCCTCCAGATAGCAGGATTTAAAATCTCAGTTATTCGAGACGTAACATCAATACCTCATAACGGTTGCAGATCTCCAAAGAGACGGAGAGTATAGGGTTGCATGGTAGGCTTATTTATATGTGTTCAAGTTACCGGAGGAAATATTTTGGCTAGATATACAGGACCACGATGTCGCTTGTGTCGCAGAGAGGGTTGCAAACTTTTTCTTAAGGGAGACAGGTGTTATTCAGATAAGTGTGCCTTTGAAAAACGCAGTTATGTCCCGGGAGAACATGGACAGGGCCGGATAAAAGTTTCTGACTATGGGATTCGTTTAAGAGAGAAACAGCGGGTTCGGCGTATGTATGGATTACAGGAGGCACAATTCAGGAGTTATTTTGATAAAGCTGATCGTCAAAAAGGGGTCACCGGCACTAATCTTTTAGTACTCCTGGAAAGACGTCTTGACGGCGTAGTTTATCGCCTTGGCTTTGCTGAGTCCAGATCACAGGCCCGTCAGTTAGTCCGTCATGGACATTTCATTATAAATGGGAAAAAAGTGGACATACCATCTTTTTTGGTAAAGCAGGGAGACGAGATCAAGGTAACAGAGAAGAGCAAATCTATAGCTCCCTTGAAACAGGCGATGGGGGCAATTGCCCGCAGGGGTGTGCCTGAGTGGTTGGAACTGGATGAGGATAAGTTGCAGGGAACAGTGAAGGCAATGCCTGAACGAGGGCATATAACTATGCCCATTCAGGAACAACTAATAGTTGAATTTTACTCCAAGTAATAACCTGTGATTTTGCTGACCTTAGAGATATTGTAACCGTTCATGGGTTCAAAGGTTAAGAGGTTTAGGGTTTACCGAAAATTTGAACAGTTGATTAGTGAGTTCTGGATGGAGAAGGCATGAGAATAGAACGATTTGAGGATATTGAGGCATTGCATTTGGCCCGCGAGGTAGCTCGCAAGAGCAATCATCAATCATCAATCCGATAAGGTAACCCTGAACCCTGAACCCGTGAACGGGTACAAGATACTGTAGCGCAAAAGAATTGGATTATATCCGGAGCTCAAGAGGCTTAGATAGACAATATGACTGCTGAACAGACTCCATACTATCGCAACTGGCGGGAATTAATTCGTCCCAAGAGGCTGGAAGTTAATAGCGCAACACACACAAACTTTTATGGCAAATTCAGTTGTGAGCCTCTGGAGAGAGGCTATGGCACCACATTGGGTAACGCCTTGAGACGTGTGCTTCTGTCTTCTCTACAAGGGGCTGCGATTATTTCCGTAAAAGCAGAAGGTGTGTTGCACGAACTGGGAACCATACCAGGAGTAATTGAAGATGTAACAGATATTATTCTTAATCTGAAGGGTGTGCGTCTGAAGTTTTTCAAGGATGAAGAGAATATCCTGATATTGGAAAAACAAGGGCAGGGAGAAGTACGTGCCGAGGATTTGATTGCGCCACATGGTGGAGTTGAGGTGCTGAATCCGGATCATCATATTGCCACATTGACGGATGATGGTGAACTTCGGATGGAAATGATGGCTAAATGGGGCAAGGGATATGTCTCTGCTGAAAGCAACAAGGACCCTGATCAGCCCATAGGTACTATAGCTATAGATGCCCTGTTTTCTCCGGTCTACAAAGTCAATTTTGTTGTCACGAAAGCGCGCGTTGGTCAGATGACCGACTATGACAAGTTGACGATGGAGGTCTTGACCGATGGTACAGTCCTCCCTGAGGACGCCATGGCTTATGCCGCAAAGATTCTGAAGGATCAATTTACGGTATTTATTAATTTTGACGAGAAGGAGGAGTCTGAACAGGAGAAGCTCTCTTCTGATTTTGAAGGCAAAATCGAGTATCTGAACCGGAAAATTGATGAACTGGAATTTTCTGTACGCTCGGCCAATTGTCTCAAAAATGCAAATATATACTACATTGGTGAGCTGGTACAAAAGTCAGAGCAAGAGATGCTAAAGACAAAAAACTTTGGCCGAAAATCTTTGCAAGAGATCCAGGAAAACCTCGATGGTATGGGATTGCATCTAGGAATGAATCTCCAGGGATGGAGTCAGCCCGAGAAGACAGACGAGGAAAAAAATACTGAAGAAAAAGAAGGTGATGAGTAATGAGGCACCGAAGAAGAACACGTAGACTGGGGTGTAAGACAGCTCATCGTAAGGCGATGCTCGGGAATATGGTAACATCGCTGTTAGAGCATGGTCGAATTGTCACAACAGTACCGAGGGCCAAAGAGGTCAGGCGTGTAGCTGACAAAATGGTTACTTTGGCAAAGAGATCGAGTCTTCACGCAAGACGTCAGGCATTTTCAGTCATACGTGATCGCAAAGTCGTATCGAAGCTTTTTGATGAGTGGGGCCAGGAATTTGCCGATCGAAATGGTGGTTATACCAGGATAGTAAGGATAGGCCCAAGAAGGGGAGACGCTGCCATGATGTCTATTGTGGAACTGGTCACCGACTCCCTGGAGAAGCCCAAGTCTCAACGTAAGCATCAAAAGATAGTATCTGCTGAATCCGTGATACCGCAGGCTGATTCTTCGGAACCGTCTGTTGATAAGCTGGAAAGCATGAAAGAGGAGGATGGCCCTGCTGAGGAAACCTATATCAGTGAGGAGGCATCCGTCGCTGAAGAGGGAATTGTAGAGGAAAAATCTGCCACCGGGGTTGAAGTCATAGGGCCAGAGGCAAGCGAGGAGCCCGAAGTCACCACCAACAAGACTCCCGATGCAGATGTTGGTTCAAAAGCGAGTGACGTGCAAGAGAAGGAAAAGGGCGTAGAGACCGGTAAAGATTGACTCGGTTTTAAAAAAATATAAATTTTACTTAGTATCGTATAATACGCCATAAATAAGATTGATTGCCCTCAGAACTGCAAGTTCTGAGGGCATTATTTGTTGATAAAGCCGACTAAGGAACGTACAATAAGTAACTTGAACAAATTAACGTCTTTTTTGCCGTCTTCTTCGTTGCTCGTCGATCACATAACCCGTTATGCTCGCTCCTCGCGCCTTGAATACAACAAAAAATCCTGTTAATTTTTGTTCAACTT
>QNAY01000062.1 GCA_003645605.1 Thermodesulfobacteriota bacterium | reverse complement strand
GGATTTTTTCGTTACGAACGGGAATATCTCGAAAATTCAGATTCCTATCCTTTGCATCCTGTTCACTTGCCGCTTTCGGATGAGACTTTCATGGCGGCTCGGCCGGCCTTCGGAATCCACGGGGTTTTCGATGATTCTCTTCCCGATGCCTGGGGACGGAGGCTTCTCGTGGAAAAGGCGGGACTCCGAAAGACGCATTACGCACCGGTGCATCTTCTCAATGCCCTCGGCGGGAGCGGTCTCGGGGCTCTTTTGTATTCGAGCCGGGATGAGACGCCGGATATTGTGGATGGCAGCATCGATTTCAGTGAAATCCATGCTGCACTGAAAGAGGCCCAGCGCTTTGAAACAGCGGTCGATCCAGGTGAGCTTCGCTTCCTCCTTTCCGGGGGGACCTCTGCGGGAGGCGCGCGGCCCAAGGTCCTGGTGCGGCACAAGGAAGCGGCCTGGATCGCCAAATTTCCAAGTGTCTATGATGTAGATCCACAGACAAACGTGCTCCTTGAAGCCGCTGGACTTGAGCTGGGGAAAAGGGCCGGCCTTATCATACCCGACTTCAAGGTGTGCAGAGTGTGGAACCGACCTGTGCTGCTGGTCCGGCGTTTCGATGTCGTTCCAATGGGAAGGCGGGCCCTTCTGAGCTTTCGCTCACTCCTTGCCGTTGACGACTTCCCGGACTTCATCTCCTATGCAGATCTTGCAGAGATCGTGAGGAGGGTGTCGGCCGACCCCAGGATTGACGTGGATCTGCTCTTCAAACAGATGGTGGTCAACGTCTGCCTCTTCAATACCGATGACCACCTCCAGAACTTCTCGATGGCCCACAAAAAAGCCGGTTGGCGGCTTTCTCCTGTCTATGATCTCGTCCCGAACGTCTGGCGCGAAGAACAACTCCTCAAAATCAACGGAAAGCACACCGGCATTACCCTGGAGGACCTTCTTTCCGAGAGCCGGGAATTTGGCCTTTCACGCAAAAGGGCGTTGAACTTGACTGAAGAAGTACTGGACGGCATGGCGGGATGGGAAAGGCTTTTTTCCGAAATTCCAGGGGAAGCAGCCGAAGGCATACGGCGCCGGATACGAAAACGCTTGGGAGTGTTTAGGGGATGTCTGTGAATTAAGAAATTGCGGGACAAGAGGTTGAAATATTGGGCTATGATCATCGTTTCGGCCAGTAGGTGTCATAGAAAAGTTACTATAGTATCGAAGTATTTGATTTTTTTGGCTTTTTTTGAAACTCATGGAAATAAAAAAGGCTTGAGTGGCCGAAACGATGATCATGGCCCATAATTGTTACGCACAACATGTAGCAGGCAGCACGCGTATCCTATATTACCGCCTTTTTTTATCTGGGAAAGCTTATCGAAAAGGATGATACTGAGACGCTTTTTACTAAACCTAAGCTCCAACAGACAGAAGACTACATCACTGGCCGTTTTGGATAGTGAGTGAGGAAAGTGTTATAACCATACGTTTACAGAAAGAGTTAGAGAAACTAAAAAAGAGTATCCTCTCCCTGGGAGCCATGGTTGAAGAGCGTGTCCGCATGGCTATCCAGGCCCTTGAGTTAAGAAATGCGAATCTTGCAGAGAAGATCATCAGGAGTGACTTTGAAATAGATGAATTTGAAATAGAGGTGGAAGAAGATTGCCTGAAGCTTCTGGCGCTGCATCAGCCGGTTGCTGTGGACCTGCGGTTTCTGATTGCTGTGATCAAGATCAACAACGACCTGGAAAGGATAGCCGATGAGGCGGTGAACATCGCAGAACGGGTACAGATCATTGCTAAACGGGAACGGCTCGATATCCCTTTTGATTATTTTTTGATGGCAGAGAAGACGGCATCCATGCTCAAGAAGAGTCTGGACGCCCTTGTGAACATGGACGATGTCCTGGCGCTGGATGTCCTTAAATTGGATGATGCAATAGATGATATGAAAGACCAGGCCTGTGACGTGATAAAACAAGCCATACGTGAACATACTGATCGCGTGGGTTATCTGATCAACCTGCTCTTGATGTGCCGTCACCTTGAGCGCATAGCAGACCATGCCACCAACATTGCCGAAGAGGTCGTTTATATGGTTCAGGGGGAGATCATCCGGCACGGAAATGTCGAACCTGAAGCCAAAGAATGAATTCCTAAATTGGCATCCTTCATGGCAAGCCAAAAGTAGTTTACACTTTGTTCATCCTATATTTTGCAGTGAAATTTGAAATTAGAAATTTGAAATTGGGAAAAACACAAAGATGTAAATGCATTACCTAATTTCGAATTTCCAGTTTCGACATCAGCACTCAATTCTATAATGCACCCCTTTGGGGAATAAGTGTAAACCGGCGAATGAGATGCTCTTCCGCTATTACTTTGATTTAGAAATATGCTTTATTTTCAATAGGTTATAAATAGGACCTTGATTCGCTTAATCTCGTATATCTGGTTGAGAGACGGAGCCCCGAAACCCAACTTATCAAAAGTGGCCGAAGTGAAAATCAGAACATAATCAAAGTATTAGCGGAAGAGCATCGAAAAAATAATAGGACAATTTATGGAACCTTAAAAGTCATGAAAATAACTAGCAAGTCACTACGTTTCCGAAAAGTTCTGATATTTTCCATAAAAAGGTTGAAAAGTCCGGACATTTAATGCAGAACTGGAAATAGATAACTTTTAAAGAATATTGATCCGAAAAGGCAATCTTATCGTTTGTACATAAGAGGCTTGCATTGTTCGGAAAAAGATATAAAAAGAGGGACTTCAGTGAAATATCAGGCGAATCGAGTTAGAGTTAAGGTCGAACGTCTCAAGAAGGGTTGGAGTATCGCTCGGCTGGCTAGGGAGGCAGAAGTGTGTGACAGGACTGTTGCCCGTGCTGAGAAAGGTTACTCCCTTAGTGAAGTTACCCAGAGCAAGCTTGCCAAAGTTTTATGTAAAGATATTGAATACTTATTCGTAGATGAATAAAGAAATATAAGAAGATGACCGGCTTTAACAAGAATGAGGTTCTGAGCGATCTCATCACGCACATTACTTGGTGTCTTGAACAATATGGATATGTAGAGGGTAAAGATGCTAAAGTTCAATCTTTTGACCAAGAGGAACACGGCATGAATTTTCACCCGAATTGGTCTGCTTTGAGAACGCTTCAAAATTATTTGTATTATTTCATTGGTCAGCCTGATTCAAAGCAAGCTGGAGGAGTAGCTGCTTTGTTGATCCATATAATCAATGGAGTATTTTCGGATCTTTGTACTGATACATCATGGGACGAGAAACACGTAATCAGCGATGCTCGAAAAAAAACGCATGAAGCAATAATAAAGCTTTTGGAACGGTTCAAGGATGCCCTTGATCGATCCGATAAGAATACCGACCGGAAACTTTGGCAGGCGTTTTGCTCATTCGAGCATGAGTACGCACAAATTTTATCACATATTAATGAAGAGGACATGGTATCTATCGCAAACTATTAGTAAATAATTGATTGATTTCGTTTAGAGGGTAGTAATGTACCGTGTGGTCATAAAAATGAACTGATTTTCCAATCAAGGCTCGTTCATAGGAACAGGATAAGTTATAATCGTAATAGCTTAATAAGGGGGATAGAGATGAGCGAATCCGCAAAGACTGCTCCAAGTAATTGGGGCAAAACATTGATTGGCCCTGAGCACGAAAAGGCAGACGTCATCAATAGAGTCTTTGGAAAAGCTCTGGGGAAAAGCGATTGGGTGGCACGCAGCGGGATGCCTGGCAATTTCTATTTTAATCTCGACAATATCTATAGTAACCTTGATATGGACAAGAAAGACATCAAGGAAGTCCATGCTGAAATAATAGATCAAATGGAAATTGGCATTCGGAAAATCGGTGCAAGTTGTGTAGGCTTTATTATGCCCAATCAGGGGCTGGCGGGAGTTATCCAGCTTCGAGGAATTTTTGCTGAGCGGTTTTCAATTCCTACTGTAGTTATTCGCATTAACGAGCGGTTGCTGCGTAATCAAATTTGGTTTGAACAAAAATCTGATGTGTTGAATCCTCCTATCAGCCCAAAATCCAGGGTTTTATTGTTTTGTGATGCAGCTACTTCCGGCACATCGATTTACCGCGCTGCATTGATAGTGAAGAAATTTGGTGCCAAATGTTCGGATGCCTTGGTTTTGTTTAATCGTCTGCAAGGAGCTAATGACCGACTGATTATAAAGCATATGATATTGACATCTTTTATCGATAGAAAATTCTTTGAGCACCAAGGTGCTTTGAAAGATGATGATTTTAAGCATGATGGGAAGGGCACGCGATTGGAATTTGAGTCAGTCAGCGCAACCGTGTGATGAACAATAAACTTTGAATCTATTTTCTACAGCGGGCATCAAGCCCGCTGTATTTTTTTGAGGGAACGGGGGATGAATTATATATATGAGAATCTTGTTTGGAGTCTATCTATCGAACTAGGGGTTGACTCAGAAACGATATCGGTTTCTCTCAAATACACATTCAATAATCAGTCGCATGACGACAATTTTTATTATTCATTTCTGCCAAGAATTCAGGTCATCCCCAAGAGATTACTCAAAGACGGAAATAATTTGGTGAGTATTGAATCTCGCCTTTATCGGCCAGAAATCTTTGAGAAGTCTATTTTTTCTTATAGACAAAGTGCAGAAGGTGTAGATGAGGGTAGCGACTGCCTCATGCCGATTCCCTGGTCGCCTGCCGATGGTTATATTCCTTCTAAGACCTCTCTCGACCTAACATTCCATTGGATAGAACAAGGCCCTAGTATCTCTCGCATAAACAGAAGCTTAGAAAACTGGGAAATACAGCACTGCCTGGCGATGAGTAAGCTTTTTCTCCCTCTAAAGTTCGCGGGGAGGAGCAGTGAGATTTATGATTTTATTTCTGCAGAAGAAATTAAGTGGACTTTTGTTTTCCCTGAAGACGTTGCTATTCAGAATATATCTGAGTTTTCACTTAACCCGGATTATCAAATCCAACCAATCCTCAGTCATCAGGCAGGAATGCCGCAAACTATTCATTTATCGCTAAACCCGAAATCGTCCCAAATTAGAGGTGCCTGTTTTAAAGACCACCGCTTGCAACTCCTGGTGGATTTGAATGTTCCAAAGGTAATTCCAAAAAGAGCCATTTCATTTGCAGAAAGAAGTTTGCGGGAATACACCACAGATATATGTGTAGCAGTCGTGAATTTGAGAGGAAGCTTTGCTAGGGCGGAAGAACAACGTAATAGTTCAGATCCGTCCGAATACACGTCCAGGTTTCAGCAATTGGCACAAGATGCTTTTCCATTCAAACTTTACAAGGCGGAACCTGTTCATTTACTCATGAAAAAAGTACCTGGCGACATGGTTATGTTGGTCGCCCCTGCTGAGCGAACCCCTGAACTTGTTGAAGCGGTGCTGAAATTCCTTGAAAAGTTATCAGCCGAACATTTTAAGTTTCGTGCTGGGTTTCACGTGGACCAGGCCACTGATACCGGTAAGTTCATGAACTCTTTTGATGATTTCGGCACTGACTTTTTGGGGCCCGCGATGAATTATACAGCGAAAATCGGAGATGACAAAAAGAATGAAGGCGTTCGGATCACAAAAGTAGCGAAAAACCTTATTCCTTTATTAGAGAAAAGATATGATTTTGTGGAGGTGGAAGCACCAGAAAAGGTCCCTTGTTCAAAAGTATACGAGTTGAAAGCAAAAACAACGGTTGTTTCGGACGGTGTCTCATCGTCTATACATTTTGTTGATCGGTTGTTTGACAAAATGTTGAAATTAAATTCCAGGGTGTGCGTAGGATTGGACCCTGAGCTTTGGAAATTTCCCAGAAGGCTTCTTGAAAAATATGATCTTAGAATCACGTCTGACCAGGAATTAGATGCATATTCCTTTGAGAGAGCCACTAATTGCATTATCGAATTCAACAAAATGGTTATCGATGCCGTCTGCGACTATGCTGCGGCTATTAAACCGCAAAGTGCTCACTATGAAAGATTTGGCTATTACGGAATTCGGGCTCTGTATGAGACAGTAAAATATGCTAAAGAAAGAGGAGCAATCGTAATATTGGATGCGAAAAGAAACGATATTGGATCAACCGCAGAGAAATATGCTCGCGCCTACATTGGGATTGACAAAGGAGCCGGATGTGCGGCTATTCCCTGTGATGCACTGACTGTCAACCCCTATCTTGGGTCCGATGGGATACAGCCTTTTGTGGATTATTGTTCTAAGAACGGAAAGGGAATATTTGTACTAGTCAAAACATCAAACGAATCGAGTAGCGAAATCCAGGATTTACGACTTCGTGAAGATGACCTTGCAGTTGCTCAAAAAGTCGCTTTATTAGTAAAACAATGGGGAAACTATGTTATCGGTGATTCAGGATATAGCGCTGTCGGTGCGGTAGTTGGTGCAACTCATCCAAGGGATATCAGCACACTTAGAGAGACAATGCCTCAAAGCACTTTTCTTATGCCGGGATATGGAGCCCAAGGTGGTAAAGCTGAAAATGTTGTTGACGCTTTCGGACCAAACGGGCTTGGTGCTCTCATTAGTTCTTCCAGGGGCGTCCTTTATCCCTGTTCTCCTGATACAGAAGATTTTCAGCAAGAAATAGAAAAACAAGTCCGCATAATGCGCGATGACATTAACCGGATCATTTCAAGAAAGGTTGATTCATGAGAGCTGATAGTCTGAGAACGGCCTCATGTTTGATGTTAGCTTTGGATGTCGAAGACTCTGCGGATGCAGAACTTATTGTAGGCTCATATCGTGAATTTATAGATGCAGTGAAATTAGGTACAACTCTTCTCAGCAATCCTTCGGGAGGTATTGAACTGATATCCAAAATCAAACATTTCGGCCTTCCGGTTTTGGTGGCAGTTTTCGCCGGAATCCGCAGCTGGACTTTTTGCGAATAATCACGTTTTTTTAGGCTATTGAAGAGCTTAGAGGCATCCTTCATTCATCAGTTTACACTTTTCCCGAAAAAGCGTGTATTATCGAATTGAATGTCGATGTCGAAACTGAAAAATAGAAATTAGGTAATGCACCTCTATATCTTTGTTTTTTTCCAATTTCCAGTTTCAAAT
>QNAY01000061.1 GCA_003645605.1 Thermodesulfobacteriota bacterium | reverse complement strand
TAACCAAAACTGTCATTTCGAGCAAAGCGAGAAATCTTATCGTACTGAAAATACAGGCATTAAAGATTTCTCCCTACGGTCGAAATGACAAAAAGAGGGGTTTTCGTTCAGGCACTAAATAGCTGGAGCGAAGCGATACCTTAACTTTAGGCACTGTTCCAGTTTATCCAGATTAGGAATAAATAACTACAAACATGATATCATCAGAAGCCCTCCGTGTAAATCTCGAGGCCACAGCCGTCAGGGAAGTAAAGTATGACTCCCGTTACCAGGTTCTCCTGGACGCAGTAAAGGATTATCAAGGCATAATTAAGGCTGTTGACAGCCTCCTCTTTGAACTGCACCATCCATTTCGCAACTGGGAAATCATAGTTGGAGATCTGAGGTCATTTGCCCTCAAGAATCTTGCTACTTACAGCCGTTCGTCTCATGGACCTGATGCCATCAGAGTGTTTTTGGACACCTTCTCTGATGTCATCTCCCAGGCCCCTGAAAATGACCAAAAGACCGAAGCAGTAAACGGACTCCTGGCCTTTCTGGAAAAGATCATTCAAAAAGTAGATACTGAAAAGCTTCTGACAATACTGCCTGATATTGAACATGCCTTTCACAGGCTTAAAGAATCCAATGCGCATGTGATTAAGTCTGTTGCCATGAGCTATCACCCTGTATCACACCTGATACAGAATCTTTCCAACCGCCTGGATGGGCAAGAGACCTCTCCAGGGTTGTGGGATGAAGCCGGCAGACTTCTTGTTGAAGTTCAGAAAGCTACATCTCAGTACTGGCTTGAGCAAGAAGACCCTGTTAACTGGCTAAACAGCGCTATTGAACAATTCTCCATGGAACCGGCTTCTGAAGATCTGAAAAAGATACTAGGACTTATTGAGCAGGTCTCGCATAGACATCTCAAATCCTCTCTGGAAGACCTGAAAATCGAAAGGAAACCGCCTCTTAAGGAAAAAAAGGTCTTGGAACTGGCTAGGCGTCCAGGATATCTGGATATAGTGGATCAGTACAGAAAGATTGTCCAGGACCTGGGCCGTCTGTCGTGTCAAATCCTGCCCGTATCATCAAAAGAGAAGGCTTCCCCCAATCAAGGGACCGGATTATACCTTCTTCTGCCATTTCATCTTATTGAAATAGAAGGCCTGTCCACGATCCACGAGGAAATCCTTCGGCAGATCAACCACAGCCTTTTGTATCTTATACGCACTGCAGACCTGGAGCAGCTTCAAGAGATCTTTTCCAGAAGCTTTGCGCTGCTAAAGCAGCAAGTAGGCAATTTCCCAAGGACTGCACTTCAGTGCATCGAGGCCCTTGGTTCAGAAGTAGTCCGCAGGGACGACACAAGGCTTATAGAGCTTTTCCTTAATCAGGTAGTTCAGTTTGGCTTCCAACCCCCGGGGATTAAGGGCGTAGATGCCGAATGGCATATCTTGAGCGATCCTGCTCACCTGCAGAATATTCGTGTCTGGTTAAAATTTGTGGAACAGAGAACCAGTGTCTGCGGCACCCTGTTGTCAGCTCTTATAATAAATCTTAAACTGGCAGGCACATGCATCCGGGATACAGACCTGTTTCAGAAAGACGTCAGCAGATTATTGAACTGTAACGTAGAGCCGATTTACAATCTGGTCAAACAATTGACCAAGATCCTGCCGGTTTACTTCAATGAAATAGGAGCAGAGGGTCTCTTGAGGGATGTGTCAACAGAGCTTGATGAGCTATCCCACCGCGAGGATATACTTATCCATTTCCTGAGAAAACAGAGCCATGTTGAGAGCAACAACCGCATTGTCGATTTTATTGAAGCCATTTTGTGCTTCTGGTTCAGCAGGCAAAAGGAAGGACTGGCCCCTTTCCTGCCCCCTGAAATTCTGGAGCAGGTTCCTGCCTATGGCCCTCACGTGGATCATGTCCACAGACTCATACAACATCTGGCAGATGTGCTGGATCTCAAAGGATTTACCCACAGTGTAGATAGCCTGCTGAATTTGGAAAAGGACCGGCTCTCACAAATACTGTGTCAAGTACAGGACATCCCCCATCAAGAAAGAAGACGTGTTGAACTTCTTATTCGGATGTACAGGCTTGAGGCCCATAAGTACAAGCTCGGCACTCAGGAAATCCGTCATCACCTGGAAGAGGCCAAAAATCTGGGTTTTGAGGGACTGGATAAGGTACTTGAAATCCTGGATGTGGACGACGATCCGGAGCGGTGTCTTGAGGTAATCCTGGACCAGCTTGATGTCCTTAAGGGTATTATTCTCAGTAAAGAGCAATTTGAAATCAGGGAGGACATATACCACAAGCGACATATAACAGTGGATATTCCTTCAATGTATGGCTGTTACCATGAGCGCAAGTTTGACGCCCTCAGCCTCAGTTTCCGCCTGGAGAACCTGGCCAATATTCATTTCGAACAACTGATAGCTGAGATAGATTCAACTTTTATCTCAAGGTCTATCTTCGCGCGCATCCTGAGGTACCTCCGCCTCTTTTGGAGAGCCGTACAGTTAGACGGAGTGTATTCCAGAAAGTTCGCCACTTATCTCGGATTGCTGGAGAAATCCCTCGATGTCCGGCGATTTGCCTTCTCCCAGTACCTGGATGTAGTGAGAGGACTGTCCGAAGGTGTTAAGGATATTATCCATGCCTATTACATAAGCCCACATCAGGACAATATCTCTCTTATTATTCGCCAGTTGGGCAAACACAACCTTCTTCCAAAATACAAGACTGCTGTAAAGGAGGCCGAAAACGAGACTCAACTGATTCATCAGATAACAGAATGGTTCCTGAGAGACCTTATCTCCGGCACCTTTGGTCTTCAATATCTGGACAACTTTATCGCCCGGGTATACCAGGTGCTTGGAGAGCAGAAAGAAAGACTGGATCACAAGGAACTTGACTTAATGTTGAGCTATGATCCGAATCAGATCTTGTGTACCATACACAGTCCTGAACAACAGACAAAAAACCTCATACACCTTGGTAACAAGGGCTTTAACCTGGTGCTCCTGGCACAGAAGGGTATACCGGTTCCACCAGGAGTAATAGTCACAACCGAGGTCTTCAGGTGTTACCCTATTATCCGGAAACTGCCCAGTGTATACAGAGAATTCAGATCACAGCTTAAGAAAGCTATTGGGGAAATGGAGCGCCGGACCGGGCGCGGGTTTGGCGATCCGTCAAATCCCTTGCTCTTATCGGTTAGAAGTGGAGCGGCCATTTCCATGCCTGGCATGATGTCAACAATCATTAATGTGGGCAGTAACCTTGAAATCATAGAAGGCCTGGCTAAAAAAACCGGTAATGCCTGGTTTGCCTGGGACAACTACCGCAGGTTTGTCCAATCATGGGCCATGGCCTTTGATCTGGACCGTGAGATGTTCACCGAACTCATTAGTAATCACAAGCGCCGGTATGGAGTAAAGCAAAAAAGGGAATTTACCGGAGACCAGATGAAAGAGCTGGCTATGGCTTATCATCAAGCCACGCTGGATCACGGTCTGGAGCTGGAAGTTGATCCTTTTAAGCAGCTCTTTGTGGCCATACGACTGATTCTTACGTCCTGGGAATCTGAAAAAGCAAAAAACTACAGGGAAATAATGGAGATGTCCGATTATTGGGGCACAGCTGTGATACTGCAGGCCATGGCTTATGGAAATCTTTCTGAGATATCCGGTACCGGCGTAGCCTTTACGCCAATCCATACTGACCATATAGACAATATCGGTCTATGGGGTGACTTCACCACAGGCAATCAGGGGGATGACATCGTAAGCGGACTGGTCACTACATATCCGATTTCAATCAAGCAGCGAAAAACTATGGGGCTTGATTCCGAAATGACTTTGGAGAAAAATTTTCCTGAGATTTATAATACTTTGTTATCCATGACCAGAGAGCTCATCTACGAAAAAAAATGGGACCCTCAGGAGATAGAATTTACCTTTGAAGGTCCGGAGAGTAACCAGCTTTTTATACTCCAAAGCCGAAACATGACCACTAAAAGGCGATACATCGTTCAGGTTTTCGTGCACTCAGCAGAACTAGAGGCCGGCTACCTGGGCAGAGGCATCGGGGTGAGTGGAGGGGCCATGACAGGGAAGGCTGTGTTCACCCTCTCTGAGATTAAATCCTTCCGCGAGAAGGAGCCCAAAACTCCATTGATTCTGATCCGTTCAGACACTGTCCCGGACGATATCAAGGAAATTACTTTAACAGACGGCCTGCTCACGGCAAAGGGAGGGCAGACATCTCATGCAGCCATTATTGCGTTTCGTCTGGACAAGAACTGCATTGTGGGCTGCAAGCAGCTAAAGGTCTCTGAAAACCAGGGTTTTGCGCGGTTACACGACCGCACTATTCGTTCCGGCGACTTTCTGAGTATTGACGGCAGAAACGGCTCGATATACATGGGTAAGCATGACACTCAGACAGAGGAAGAGATGTCTTTGGTTTGAAAATTAGGTAACCGTTCATGGGTTCAGAGTTCAAAGGTTCAGGGTTACAAAATTAGATATAGGGATTCGCATGGGGGAGATACTGTCGTGATCAAATACATAGATGAAATTCCACTGAAAGGCCAAAGGGTCCTGATGAGGACGGATTTCAATATCCCCCTGGACGATTCCGGCAATATCACAGACGACAACCGTATCAGGGCTGCCCTTCCAAGCATACGTCACGCCATAGAGGCTGGAGCACGACTGATACTTTGCTCGCATCTTGGCCGTCCGAAGGGGCAGAGAATAGAAAAATTCAGCCTGAGACCAGTGTCCAGGCGTCTTAGAGAGCTGATAGACAGGGAGGTATCTCTGGCCCCGGACTGCATTGGAGATGAAGTGGAGAACCAGGTCAACTCCATGTCAGAAGGAGAAGTGCTGCTGCTTGAAAATCTCAGATATCATCAAGGAGAAACAAAAAACGACCCTGGCTTTGTAGAAGCCTTGGCCAAAATGGCCGATATATATATAAATGATGCCTTTGCGGTATCACACAGGGCACATGCCTCAGTGACTGGAGTACCCGGCCTGGTTAAAGAGTGCGCAGCCGGTTTTCTTATAAAGCAGGAACTTTTATATTTCAAAAAGGCCATGGAAGAACCTGCCAGACCTCTGGTGGCCATCCTGGGTGGGGCCAAAATATCCGGCAAGCTGGAGGCCATTAAAAACATACTGAACCGGGTGGATAAGCTGATAGTCGGCGGGGCAATGGCCAATACGTTTCTGACGGCACAAGACATTGATATAGGAAAATCCCTTACTGAGAAAGAGCTGGTAGGCACGGCCAGGGCCTTAATTGATCAGGCAAAAGATAAAGGCATTAAATTCTACCTTCCTGTTGACTGCGTCATAGCACAGGACCTTGACACAAACGCCGAAACCAGGATCGTCCCAACTCAGGAAATTCCTGATGATTGGATGGCATTGGACATAGGGCCTGCAACATCAGACCTCTTCAGTGAAGCCCTTTACAATGCCGAAACCATAGTGTGGAATGGCCCAATGGGGGCCTTTGAGCTCGAGCCCTTCAGCCAGGGTACCATGGCCCTGGCGCATGCAGTCGGCAGCAGTCAGGCCCTCAGCATTGTAGGCGGAGGAGATACTGATCTGTCCATCCACAGGGCAGGTGAAGTAGAAAACATATCTTACATGTCCACAGGTGGTGGTGCGTTTCTCAACCTTTTGGAAGGAAAAAAACTGCCGGGCATAACGGCGCTTGAGGAGTGTAGCAAAAAATGAATTCTTCAAAGAGAAGACCTGTTTTAGCAGCTAACTGGAAGATGTATAAAACCGTGGCCGAGACCCGTGATTTCCTTAAAGTTTTTTTGCCCCTGGTGAATTACCTGACGGAAAGAGAGATAGTGATTGCGCCTCCGTTTACCGCCCTTTCAGCAGCCGGTGAAATCATCAAAGAAAATGAACTTGTGTCCCTTGCAGCTCAGAACATGTACTTTGAGCAAAAGGGTGGCTTTACTGGTGAAATATCATCTATCATGCTCAAGGAATTCGGGGTTAAGTGGGTAATCCTCGGGCATTCAGAGCGCAGGCACATTTTCGGAGAAGAAAATAGCCTTATTTCCTTAAAGGTCAAGTCTGCCCTGGAAAATGATTTGCTTCCGATCTTATGCATTGGAGAAAAATTAGAGGAAAGAGAAGCCGGGCTTACGCATGATATACTTGAAAAACA
The DNA here is from genome assembly GCA_003645605.1 of Thermodesulfobacteriota bacterium. GTDB lineage: Bacteria > Desulfobacterota > Dissulfuribacteria > Dissulfuribacterales > UBA3076 > UBA3076. The sequence goes on along the minus strand of QNAY01000061.1, from coordinate 988 downwards.
GTTATCAGCAGGTTTTTCAGAGGTAGGTAACCAAGAGGCAGACAAAGTAGTAGTTGCCTATGAACCTGTATGGGCAATCGGTACAGGTAAAACGGCTACTCCGGATCAGGCACAGGATGCCCACATCAATATCCGGTCGTGGCTTACCGATCATTTCGATTCCGGTATTGCAGGGCAAATTCGAATATTGTATGGTGGCTCGGTTAAATCAGAAAATGTTAATGAATTAATGGCGCTCCCCGATGTAGACGGAGCTCTTGTCGGCGGTGCATCTCTCAAACCCGGGAGTTTTGCTCAGATTGCCAGTTGCCGGGTCGGTTAATTAAAGGTTTTCTTTTGTACACTATCTTAATAGTAGTCTATGTTATTGTATGTATCTTCTTGGTTCTTACTGTCTTGCTCCAGCAAGGCAAAGGGGCTGCAATAGGCGCTGTGTTCGGGTCCAGTGATACCATCTTTGGCAGCGCGGGACCGGCTTCTTTTTTGCACAAGATCACTTCCGGGCTGGCAGTGCTCTTTATGGTTTTGGCTCTTGTCATCACCTATTTGTCAGCTCACAGGGTTGAGGATTCGATAATGCAGGACGTGGAGGTAACTACCAGTCCTGTTATTACCGAACCGGTTGAACCTGCTGAAATTCCTGAAGCTGCTGAGACCGTGATTCCTGAAGCTACTGAAACTGTTGAGACTACTGAATCTATTGTAATTCCTGAGACTGTTGAAACTGCTCCTGCACCGGTAACCGGGGTTGAGGAACCTGCGCAGGGCTCAGATAAAAAGACAGATGCCTTGGCTGATGATAGCAAGCCAGATGGAAATCAGCCTGAAAATGTTGTACCATCAATGACTCAACCTGATGAGGCATCTAAATAGTGTCTGAACGAAAACTAACCAAAACTGTCATTTCGAGCAAAGCGAGAAATCTTATCGTACTGAAAATACAGGCATTAAAGATTTCTCCCTACGGTCGAAATGACAAAAAGAGGGG
>QNAY01000060.1 GCA_003645605.1 Thermodesulfobacteriota bacterium | reverse complement strand
CCCTCTTTTTGTCATTTCGACCGTAGGGAGAAATCTTTAATGCCTGTATTTTCAGTACGATAAGATTTCTCGCTTTGCTCGAAATGACAGTTTTGGTTAGTTTTCGTTCAGACACTATTTAGTGATTTAGTGATTGTTTGTTTGATTAATTGAGAAAATAAGAGGGGAATATTATGCCTAAGACATTTGAAGGTCACCTACAGGCCCAGGGATTGCGTTTAGGTATTGTGATTGCGCGATTTAACGAATTCATTTCCAGTAAGCTGCTTGGGGGTGCATTAGATGCACTTGTCAGGCATGGATGCATAGAAGATGATGTTGAAGTGGCCTGGGTGCCCGGGGCCTTTGAAATTCCCCTTGTTGCCAAGCGCATGGCCAACAGCGGCCACTATGACGCTGTCATATGTCTGGGTTGCGTCATCCGTGGGGCTACACCACACTTTGACTATGTGGCTGCTGAAACTTCCAAGGGGATCGCACAGGTTGCAATGCAGGCAGATTGCCCTGTTGCCTTTGGAGTACTCACCACTGACAGTATCGAGCAGGCCATTGAACGTGCGGGCACCAAGTCAGGGAACAAAGGCTGGGACGCCGCCCTTGCGGCTGTAGAGATGGCAAACCTCCTAAAAAGCCTAAATGCCTAAATTGTCCGTTCGCCATAAAGGGCGAGAGATTGCCCTTCAGATCCTTTACCAGTGTGACTGGAATACCATTGAAGACATAGATAAGGTCATTATGGAATATGCCACTGATCTGGCTTCAGAGGTTATTCCCGAAGATGATCCTGCCTTGGCATTCGGCCGGACCCGGCTGCAAGGGGTGCTTACCCATAAGGCGGAAATCGATTCCATCTTGAAAAAGAATGCCAAACATTGGCGTTTGGACAGAATGGCCAGTGTTGACAAAAACATTTTGCGCATAGGGGTCTTTGAGTTATGTTACTGCCCTGATATTCCACCTAAAGTGGCAATAAATGAGGCACTTGAGCTTGCAAAAAGGTTTTGTGGCGGGGAATCAAGCGCCTTTGTCAACGGTATCCTGGATGCAGTCTTAAGAAATAGAGAGAGGTCGGAAAAGGCATAGTGCCCAGATATCATGACAGCACGATATGATTTTAAAAGAATAGAAGAAAGGCATCAGGCCGACTGGGCCAAAGAGGGCCTTTTCGCCGCCGGGGAGGATAGCTCCGGGCCCTGCTATTATGTCCTGGAGATGTTTCCCTATCCTTCAGGCCGGATACACATGGGGCATGTCAGGAATTACACCATAGGGGACGTAGTGGCCCGGTACAAACGTGTGCAAGGTTACAATGTCCTCCATCCCATGGGGTGGGACGCCTTTGGTATGCCTGCTGAGAATGCTGCTATTAAACACAGGACCCATCCTGCCACATGGACTCATGAAAATATTGATTACATGCGCAAACAACTCAAACGCCTGGGGTTGTCATATGATTGGGAAAGAGAGTTTGCCACATGTGATCCAGAGTACTATCGCTGGGAACAGCTCTTTTTTATCCAGATGTTTGAAGCAGGACTCGTATATCGCCGGAAATCCAAGGTCAACTGGTGTGAAGGCTGCCGGACAGTCCTTGCCAACGAGCAGGTAGAGGACGGCAAGTGCTGGCGGTGTGATACAGAGGTAGTGGAAAAAGAACTGGATGGGTGGTTTTTTAAGATCACTGACTACACTCAAGAACTCCTGGAAGGATGCGACAAGCTGACCGGATGGCCTGAAAAGGTCCTCACAATGCAGCGTAACTGGATAGGCCGCAGTGTGGGGGCGGAGATTATATTCCCGCTGGCAGGAGAGGATGGCGAAATCAGGGTATTTACTACCAGACCGGATACCCTTTTTGGTGCAACCTTCATGAGCCTGTCACCGGAACACCCTATGGCCATGGAACTCTGTATGAATACAGGTCAGGAAGAAGAAGTAAAGGCATTTATAGACCATTGGAGCAAAATACCTTCAAGAGAAAGACAAATCACTAAATCACCAAATCACCAAATCACCAAATCCAAAGAAGGTGTCTTCACCGGGGCCCATGTCAAGCATCCGCTAACAGGTGAAAGCATTCCGGTATATATTGCCAATTTCGTGTTAATGGAATATGGCACCGGGGCGGTGATGGCTGTCCCTGCTCATGACCAGAGGGATTTTGAGTTTGCCAAGGAATACAAGTTACCAATAAAGGTAGTAATTCAACCCGATGGAGAAAACCTGAAGTCCGAGACCATGAAAGAGGCATGGGAGGGCCCCGGCACCCTTGTGAACTCCGGCCCCTTTGATGACATGGAGAACGAGCAGGCCGAGGAGGCCATAACCGGGCATCTGGAGACCCAGGGCCTTGGGAACCAAAAAATCACCTATCGCCTGAGGGATTGGGGCATATCCAGACAGCGCTATTGGGGAACGCCCATTCCTATGGTCCATTGCGATACATGTGGGATCGTACCGGTCAGGAAACAAGATCTGCCTGTGATCCTACCCCTGGACGCCCGGCTGGACGAGCAGGGCCGATCTCCCCTTTCCGGCCTTGAGAGCTTCCGGTCTACAACTTGCCCCAAGTGCGGAGGACCTGCCCGGCGGGAATCCGACACAATGGATACCTTTGTGGAGTCATCCTGGTATTTTGCGAGATACACATGCCCTGATGAAACCTCTGTCCCCCTGGATCGGAACAGGGTGGATAAATGGCTCCCTGTAAACCAGTATATCGGTGGAATTGAACACGCCATACTGCATCTTCTATATGCAAGATTTTTCACCAAGGCCCTGCGGGACCTCGGATGGCTTTCGGCGGATGAGCCTTTTGCAAATCTTTTGACTCAAGGCATGGTCCTCAAGGACGGGGCAAAGATGTCCAAATCCAAAGGGAATGTGGTTGACCCTGATAAGATGATCCATACTTTTGGAGTTGATACGATTCGTCTTTTTATCCTCTTCGCTTCCCCGCCGGAAAGGGATCTTGAATGGAGCGATCAAGGAGTTGAGGGTGCCCACAGGTTTCTGCACCGGATCTGGCGTCTGATCACTGAAAACCTTGAGGGTTTGGCCTTAGCAAGTACTGATAAGAAGACCCTGATCCAGGGAACAAAGGCTACCAATGCTCTCAGACAAAAAACACACCAGACGATTCTGAAAGTTACCGAAGACATTGAACAACGCTTTCATTTCAATACGGCCATCAGCGCGGTCATGGAGTTGATCAACGAGGCAATGGCCTACCTCAACCGGTATGGGACCCCTGAGATTGACCAACCGGGGGATTGGGCCGTACTGAGAGAGGCCATGGAAGCAGTGTTGATCTTGCTCTTTCCAATGGTGCCGCACATAACAGACGAACTATGGCAGCTTCTTGGTCATCAAAAGACTATAAGTCTTGAACCATGGCCTGTTGCAGATATTGATATCGCACGGGCGGACACTGTAAATATAGTGGTACAGGTAAACGGTAAGCTTCGCAGTCAGGTCGAGGTAGCTCAGAATACAGATAAGAAAATCATCGAATCTATGGCCTTGGATGATCCCAAGGTAAAGCGATACACAGAAGGGAAGGCTGTGCATAAAATCATATATGTGCCTGAAAGACTGATTAACATTGTGGTGAGGAGTTGAGGTCTATCAGATGAGTAGAATTTTACAAATTGTTTCCTGCGCACGTCACCAAGGGCGTTTTGTCCTTGCTGTTTTTGCCTTCTCTGTCCTCTGGACCTCGTTATCAGGTTGTGGATACCACTGTGCCGAACGTATAAAATCATTACCTCCCTGGATAAAAACCGTATATGTGGCACCATGGGCCAATCGCAGCAACGAACTTCTCCTTGGGGTCTGGATAACCGAAGAACTCAGACATGAATTTTTAAGGGGCAGAGGACTGAAGCTTGTCACAAAGGATGAAGCCGATGTAATCCTTGAGGGAGAGATTGTAAGCGCTGACACCAGCGGTCTTTCCTACATTAGATATGATCAGGCTGTTGAACGACGCATTACAGCCGAGTGCTCTGTGCATCTGGTACGCAGTGAAGGCGGCAAGGTCATATGGCAGACCGGTAATATTGTGAGAGAAGAAAGTTTTCTTGTGGGGAAGGATGTAATACAAACCGATAGCCTCAAGGTAATGCATACTGAGGCCCTCAAAAACGAGGCCCTGCAAAAACTCAGCCGCGACGTGGCTGAGATAATCTATCACAGGATCACAGGTGTCTTCTAACTTGCTGCTTGGGCCTTTATCAGTACCTGGACTTTCCTGCTCAGCCTGGAAATATTCCGTGAAGCCGTCCGTTTATGAATAATACCCTTGGCTGCCGTCTTGGCAATGGCTTTTTGAGCCAACCGCATATGCTCCTGGATTTCTGTAGGTGATTTTTCTGCGATAGCGGCATCAAGTGCCTTTACAATGTTTTTTATTCTTGTTTTTTTGGAGTTGTTGCGCAGTTGACGATTTTTATTTTGACGTGCCCTCTTAAGAGCAGATTTGTGATTTGCCAATCTATTCTCCTATATCTGAATATGTTGTCTATTAGCTTGTTGAAAAACAAGAACTTTATATAATATGTCCTATGTTTGATGTCAATATAGATATTTTACACCTCTTGGATCATTTCAAGATACTTCGTGGCGTGCCTGGTCTTGAGGCCTTGACCACAGTGCTGATTTACCTGGTACTGGCCAAGACTGTCGACATATTTATTGACAAAATCTTAAAGCGCTTGGCAGGTCTTACAAAGTTCAGTTTTGATGACAGGCTGATATCCTTTGTCCATGGTCCTGTATGCTGGACTGTTGTCTTAATAGGTATCCTTCATGGGTTGATATTGGTGGAGTTAAAGCCGCCGTTGAACTTCATCCTTCCAATGGTTACCAGGAGTCTGCTCCTCTTTGTATGGTGGACCGCGCTTATCAGAATCGTGAATTGGCTGTCAGACAAGAGCTTTCCAATTGCAGCCAAGACAGGGGATGCCGGACGAGACGTCTTCCTTCTCTTTAAAAATTTATTTCGTGTTGCAGCAGTAATCATAGGTATCCTGTGGATGCTTGCAATCTGGAATGTAAACCTCACGCCGCTGTTTGCATCTGCAGGGATTGCAGGAATAGCCGTCGCGCTGGCAGCAAAGGATACCCTTGCCAATTTCTTTGGCGGGATCAGTATTATGGTAGATAAACCCTTTAAGATCGGGGATTACATTATACTGGACTCAAAGGAGAGAGGAGAAGTGATGGACATAGGCATTCGCTCTACAAGGATCAAAACAAGAGACGATGTGCTTATCACCATTCCTAATTCCATACTGGCAAATTCCAAGATAATCAATGAAAGCGCCCCTGTTCCCAGATTCAGGATACGCATACCGGTGGGTGTGGCCTATGGGAGCGATCCGGAAAAAGTAGACAATATCCTCGTAGATATAGCCAGGTCCAATTCCATGGTGTCAAAAGACCCTGAGCCAAGGGCGAGGCTGAGGGCATTTGGGGATTCGTCAATTGACTTTGAGCTACTTTGCTGGGTAGAAGACCCAAGGAACAAAGGTCTTGCTATGCATCAGCTCATGAATACCATCTACAAGGCCTTTGAAAAGGAGGCTATCTCCATCCCCTTCCCTCAGAGGGATGTTCATCTTATTTCTGCAGATACGGACTAAATCCCCAATTTGTATCACACGGCCAACTATCTGTTGATCCGCTATTCTTGTCGCACCCTGATGGACAGGGCATGGGCCGTAAGGCCTTCGATTTCCGCTAGACGGATTACGTCATCAGCATCTTTTTGGAAGGCCTCCCTGGAATAGGAAATTACACTCGAATGCTTAAGGAAGGTCTCCACACCAAGGGCTGAAGAAAACCGTGCTGTACCCATGGTGGGGAGTACGTGGTTAGGCCCGGCAATATAGTCTCCTATGGGCTCCGGTGTATCGTTGCCCATGAATACTGCTCCCGCGTGACGGATCTTTGGGAGCAGTCCCCACGGATCTGAGACCAACAATTCCAAGTGCTCTGGTCCGATTCTGTTTGCTATCTCAGTAGCTGTCTCAAGGTCATCAACTTTCAGTAACAGGCCGTTTGTCTTCAAGGACTCAGCTGCAGTCTCCTGTCTTTCCAGTTTTTCAAGTTGGCGTTTCAACTCCGCAGGTACCTCTTCAGCAAGTTTTGTCGATGTAGTAATCAGCATGGCTGTCGCCATAGGGTCGTGCTCTGCCTGAGAGAGGAGGTCAGCAGCCACGAACTCCGACGGCGCGCCTTCATCCGCTATGATTAGCACCTCACTTGGTCCTGCTACCATGTCGATTCCAACAATACCTGCTATCATCTTCTTGGCCAGGGTCACATAGACGTTACCCGGTCCCACTACTACGTCTACAGGGGCCACTGTCTCTGTTCCAAAGGCCAGGGCACCGATGGCCCAGGCGCTTCCCATTTTGTAGATTTCACTTACTCCTACTTCTGAGACTGCTACCAGCAAATGAGGATTAACGGCCCCATGCTTGTCGGGCGGCGTAGCGATCACAATCCGTTTGACCCCTGCAATTTTAGCAGGGATTGCGTTCATAAGAACAGAAGAGACCAGCGGAGTTTCACCCCCCTTGCCTCCGGGGACATACAATCCTGCAGCATCCACAGGCCGTATCATTTGTCCCAGTATGGCTCCGTCTTCCCTTGTCATTATCCATGACTTTGGCTTCTGATGCATATGGAATTCTTCAATATTGGAAATAGCTTTTTTGAGACTTGACAGAAAATCGTTGTCTACCTTTGAATAGGCTGTTTTTAACTCTTGTTGGGATACTGCCATGTCTTTGATTTCAAAATCAGGGGCGTCATACTGTCTTGTGTATTGAACTAAAGCCTGATCTCCTTTGCTTCTTACCTGTTCAAGTATCTCCTTTACCTGGGTCTCATGCTGCGAGGAAATCTCAAATTGGCGATTAATCAAGGATTCCACCCTATTTTTCCCCTCAGCAGTATTATAATCAACATGCGGCAGCATTGTTTCAGCACCTTAGTTCTAAATTTCGAGTTAATTGAGTTTAAAGTGTCTAAAGTGAGCTAAAGCTTGCCCTGTAAAATTCGTAGACTATTTCACCGGGGTGCTTAAAATTGTGGTTTACGCTTTCAGCGCGATTAATATAAATAGTGTCTGAACGAAAACCCCTCTTTTTGTCATTTCGACCGTAGGGAGAAATCTTTAATGCCTGTATTTTCAGTACGATAAGATTTCTCGCTTTGCTCGAAATGACAGTTTTGGTTAGT
>QNAY01000059.1 GCA_003645605.1 Thermodesulfobacteriota bacterium | reverse complement strand
TGCCCAAACCCGTCAACCGGAATCAATGTGGTGAATAAAATCAGCCAGTTACGCAAAACATTGCTAATATATCAACGGTTTAACAAGGGTAAAAAGGGTAAAAAATGTCAATATTTAATATTGACATAACTACCTGTAAAACAAGGAATAATTGACAAAAAGGGGATGATTTACCACACCAGTTCCGGTTGACCCTAAAATCCTAGCGGAAGAATCACAGTCTATCTAGTGTCTGAACGAAAGCTAACCAAAACTGTCATTTCGAGCAAAGCGAGAAATCTTATCGTACTGAAAATACAGGCATTAAAGATTTCTCCCTACGGTCGAAATGACAAAAAGAGGGGTTTTCGTTCAGGCACTATCTATAATGAAATTCCTACTGGTCCGGTCTGGATAATTGACCCACTTGACGGCACAACTAATTTTGCCCACGGTTTCCCATGGTTTGCCGTATCCATTGCCTATGCCGACAAAGGCGGAAGTCAAGTAGGGGTTATATATTGTCCCATGCAGGACGAACTGTTTTGCGGATGCCTCGACCTTGGAGCCTGGCTCAACGGTAAGCCGATAAGGGTGTCCGGTATCCCGGTTTTAGATAAATCTCTCCTGGCAACAGGTTTTCTCTATGATGTCCGAAAAAAACCCGCAAAAGTTTTGGCCGCACTTGAGGCGGTCTTGATTAGGGTGCAGGGTATCCGTAGGGCAGGGGCGGCTGCTATGGATCTGGCTTATGTGGCCTGCGGCCGGATGGACGGTTTCTGTGAAATTAACCGCAAACCCTGGGATACTGCGGCGGGCCAACTCCTGCTGGAGGAGGCCGGAGGTAAAATATCAGACTTTCGGGGCAGCAGCTATTCTCCGTTTATTCCGGAAATATTAGCAACCAACAGCCTGTTCCATGAAGAGTTGCTATCTGTAATGAGGGACGTGTTGTAAAATATTTAGTAAGCGTTTACAGGGCACCGCATCTGCTTTGTTGTCGGGCACTTGAAGTACAGGAAGTACGTCTGCGTACCCTCCGCCTCGCATCTGCAGCACCCTGTAAACGCTTACAGTTCGGTGGGTTGCGGTAAAACTGGCGTTGTAACCCCGTGAACGGTTACAATATTTATTTTCAGAAAGGTATTGCATTCCAAAAAAGCGTAATTATATTAGCACTCGTCGTTAGCGAGTGCTAATAAAACAGGATGGCCATCCTTTTAAACCGCTAAGATAAAATCATATACGAGATACCCTTTAGGGTCTCATATGAGTCGCTCGCCTTTTGGCCCAAGGCTTTAGGCTCGTTCGACTTTATTTATTCTGAATAATTTTATAGCAAAAAGGAGAAGAAATGCTATGACAATTCGTCCGTTACACGACCGAATTTTAGTAACACGCTTACAGGAAGAAGAGAAGAGCAAGGGGGGAATTATCATCCCAGATAGTGCAAAAGAAAAGCCCGCTGAGGGAAAGGTCATCTCTGCCGGAAACGGCAAGATCCTTGAAAACGGCGAGATCAGAGCCCTGGATGTAAAAGAGGGGGATCGCATCCTGTTTAGCAAATACTCCGGCACAGAGGTAAAAATCGACGGAGAAGAGTATCTGATAATGAGGGAAGACGACGTCCTTGGTATTATTGAAGACTAGTTAACCCATAAACGTTTCGTCAGAAAACAAATAACGCTTACAATAACCGAACAACGGAGGTTAAGCAAACTATGTCAGCCAAAGAAATTAAGTACAACATAAAGGCCAGGGAGGCCATGTTAACAGGCATTGATTCCCTGTCCAACGCAGTCAAAGTAACCCTTGGTCCCAAGGGCCGCAATGTCATCATTGAAAAATCCTTTGGGTCTCCGGTCATCACAAAAGATGGCGTTACCGTGGCCAAGGAGATCGAGCTTGAGGACAAGTTCGAAAACATGGGTGCCCAGATGGTAAAGGAAGTGGCATCCAAGACCAGTGATATCGCAGGCGATGGCACTACCACCGCAACCATACTTGCTCAGGCTGTATATGCAGAGGGATCAAAGCTGGTGGCTGCCGGAGTCAATCCAATGGCTCTTAAGAGGGGAATTGACAAGGCTGTTGGGGTCGTCGTAGGCGGGCTCAGAGAAATGACCAAGCCCACCAAGGACCAGAAGGAGATTGCCCAGGTAGGCACTATATCCGCCAACAATGATCCCACCATTGGCAACATCATTGCCGAAGCCATGGACAAGGTCGGCAAGGAAGGAGTCATTACGGTAGAAGAGGCCAAGGCCATGGAGACCTCACTTGATGTGGTGGAAGGTATGCAGTTTGATCGCGGTTACTCCTCTCCCTATTTCTCAACAGACCCGGAAAAGATGGAGTGCGTACTTGAGGATCCTTGTATCCTGATCCACGAGAAAAAAATCAGCAACATGAAAGACCTTCTGCCGATCCTTGAGCAAATCGCAAAGATGGGTAAACCTCTTATGATCATATCCGAGGATGTTGAGGGCGAAGCCCTGGCCACTTTAGTGGTAAACAAACTCAGGGGGACCCTCCAGGCTTGCGCAGTAAAAGCTCCGGGTTTCGGAGACAGGCGCAAGGCCATGATGGAGGATATAGCCATTTTGACCGGTGGTGAGATGGTAGCTGAAGATCTGGGTATCAAGCTCGAAAACGTATCCATCAATGACCTCGGGACGGCAAAAAGAATTATAATCGACAAAGATAATACCACTATTATTGATGGTGCCGGTTCCAAGGAAAAGATCGAGGGCCGTGTAAGGCTAATCCGTGCGCAAATCGACGAAACATCCTCTGATTACGACAGGGAAAAGCTGCAAGAGCGCCTTGCCAAACTCATCGGAGGAGTTGCGGTCATTAACGTCGGCGCAGCCACTGAAACCGAGATGAAAGAAAAAAAGGCCCGGGTGGAAGATGCCCTGAACGCCACAAGAGCTGCAGTAGAAGAGGGAATAATCCCCGGCGGTGGAACTGCCTATCTCCGTTGCCTGGATGCACTTAATGATCTCCAGACAGATAACCAGGAAGAAAAACATGGGATTGATATCATCAAAAAGGCCCTTGAAGAACCTCTGCGGCAGATTGCCAACAATGCAGGGCATGAGGGTTCCGTTATTGTTGAACATGTAAAGTCCAAGGATGGAGATGTTGGTTTTAACGCTGAAAAGGGTGAATATGAAGATCTTATGCAGGCTGGAATCATCGACCCGACAAAGGTCTCCCGCATAGCACTTCAAAATGCTGCCAGCGTCTCCGGTCTGCTCATCACCACAGAGGCCATGATCGCCGAGGTTCCCAAGGATGAACCGGGAATGATGGGTGGTATGCCTCCAGGGGGCGGTATGCCCACAGGTGGTATGATGTAAGATAAAACAGATAAAAACGCTATTGCAAGATCCGTTTTCTTTGATCTTGCGGGATTAGACATAAAGGCCTCTCTGTAAGTCAGAGGGGCCTTTTTTAGTAGGCGTTCAGAAAGGTTTGGGTTACCGTTTTTATAGGGGAAGGACAATTCGATGTATATTCGTAAAAGCCTTTAAATCCCATAAGTTTTGAGATAAAGCCCTTTTCAACCGATTAGTTATTATATCATGACTGTCATGATTGACAAGAAAACAGATCAGAAAGGACTCGGTCACTCATGCTTGCTATAGCGAAAAGTGGGGTTGTTGTTGGAATAAATGTCTTTCCCATAGAAATTGAGATAGATGTTTCGTCAGGGCTTCCTTCTTTCAATATGGTTGGACTTCCCGAAGGAGCGGTTAAAGAAAGCAGGGAAAGAGTCAAAAGCGCTATTAAGAATTGCGGTTACCCGTTTCCTACCCAGAGGATCACCGTCAATCTCGCACCAGCAGACATGAAAAAGGAGGGGTCGGCTCTGGACCTCCCCATAGCCTGCGCCATTCTGTGCGCCACAGAGATAATTCCACAGGACATACTCAGTAAATACTGTTTTGCAGGCGAACTATCCCTTGATGGCACATTGAAATCCACAAGAGGTATGCTTCCTCTTTCTCTCGCTGCCAGGGACTGGAACTTGAATGGTTGCATAGTTCCAAAAGCAAATGCTCCAGAGGCCGCCGTAGTAAGAGAAACCACAGTATTCCCGGCAGGTCATCTCTCCGAGGTAGTGGAGTTCCTCCTGGACAACATCAAGATCGAGCCTTTGCGCATTGATCTGAATGAATTATTCAAGGAGCGAAAATCCCTATATGGGAACTTCCAGGATGTAATTGGTCAGGAACATGCAAAAAGGGCCCTTGAGGTAGCTGCTGCAGGCGGTCACAACGTGCTTATGATAGGCCCTCCAGGGTCCGGAAAGACCATGTTGGCCAAACGTATTCCATCAATCCTTCCCTCGCTCACCCTTGAGGAAGCCCTTGAGACCACTACTATATACAGCGTAGCAGGGCTTTTGCCTTCAGACGAACCCTTAATCACTTTAAGGCCTTTTTGCTCACCCCATCACACCATCTCGGATGCCGGTCTAATTGGCGGAGGAACCGTGCCAAGGCCGGGCCAGGTAAGCCTTGCCCACAACGGTGTGCTATTTCTGGATGAACTGCCGGAATTCAAAAAAAATGTTTTGGAAAGCCTCAGGCAACCTATTGAAGATGGAGTAGTGACCATTTCAAGGGCCGCTATTACACTCTCCTTTCCAGCAAGATTTACCCTTGTGGCTGCCCAGAATCCCTGTCCTTGCGGACATTTGGGAGATTCCAAAAACAAGTGCTCATGCCTTCCAAGTCAGATAATTCGTTATCGTAACCGGATATCAGGTCCTTTACTGGACCGTATAGATATTCAAATCGAGGTCCCTGCCGTACCCTATTCGGAGCTCAGTCATGCAAGGCGGGGAGAAAGCTCGGCCTTAATCAGAAAGAGGGTAATCAGGGCCAGAAAAATACAGGAACAACGATTTAAGGATCTTTCCATCCACTGCAATTCACAAATGTCTTCAAAAGAACTCAGGTTTTTCTGCAAATTGTCAGAAGAAAACAGGTCGTTTCTGGAGGCGGTTGCAAACAAACTCGCCTTAAGCGCAAGGGCATTTCATAGGATAATAAAAATAGGAAGGACTATTGCGGATATTGAGGAATCAACTACCGTAACCATGGCTCACTTATCCGAGGCTGTACAATATAGAAGTCTTGATCGTGAGAGGATCTGAGTTTTTAGTTAACCCTGCACAATGACAGTATATACACATGCCCGGTCAAAGTTGGCGTCATTTGCAATGCAACATCTACAAGGCATGCTATCTCGGGGTTGAAGTCATTCCGTCATCAAACACATCATCTCAGCTTGACATAACTATCTTTGACCATTAAAAATCCGCTTCATGACAAATTCAAAAGATCTCTGCTTTGATAAGGGAAACGGACTACTGCCGGTAATAGCTCAGGACCATGAAACAGGTGAGGTGCTCATGCTGGCCTATATGAACAGACAGGCATGGGAAAAGACACTGGAGACAGGCAAGGTCCATTACTGGAGCCGCACAAGGGACAAATTGTGGCTCAAGGGTGAAACCTCCGGCCATGTTCAGTTACTGAAGGCCGCTTACGCGGACTGTGATCTGGACACCATACTGGTCAAGGTGGAACAGTTGGGCGGCGCGGCCTGCCATAAAGGGTACAGGAGCTGCTTTTATCGACAAGTCCAGGGAGAATCCCTGGTTATTATTGGAGAACCTGTTTTTGATCCTAATGAGGTTTATAAAAAGTGAACCAACTGAAGATGGGTATACCGAAGGGAAGTCTTGAAAAGGCAACAATTGAACTCTTTGCAAAGTCAGGATGGCGTATAGATGTCCATCATAGGAGCTATTTCCCCAGTATAGATGATCCCAGTATCACGTGCAGCATTTGCAGGGCCCAGGAGATGTCCCGTTATGTTGAGCAAGAAATCCTGGACGTCGGCATTACAGGCCATGACTGGATCATGGAGAATGATTCGGATATTGTCGTTGTGGCAGACCTGATATATTCCAAGGTAAGCAAACGTCCTGCCAGATGGGTTTTGGCCGTACCGGCCGACTCTCCTTATCGTTCCGCCAAGGACCTTGAGGGAAAAAAGATAGCCACAGAGCTTGTCAATTTCTCTAAGCGTTATTTTTCAGAACGTGGAATAAATGTGAGTATTGAGTTCTCCTGGGGGGCCACTGAGGGCAAAATTGCATCAAGGCTTGCGGACGCCATTGTTGAGGTAACAGAGACAGGGAGCACCATCAAGGCCCACGGTCTGGTTATTATAGAATATCTGATGGAGTCCAGCCCACAGTTGATAGCCAACAAACATGCCTGGGAAGATCCCTGGAAAAGGGAGAAAATTGAACAGCTATCCATGCTTCTGCAAAGCGCATTGAGGGCGGATCGTCTTGTGGTACTCAAGATGAACGTGCCCAAGGAAAAGCTGGAGACAGTGGTGGACATATTGCCCAGCCTCAATGCCCCTACTGTTTCTATGCTGTATAAACAGGAGTGGTGCTCTGTGGAGACGGTAATAAACGAAGCTGAGGTGAGGGAGCTTATCCCACGGCTAATGGCCGCAGGTGCCCAAGGGATCATAGAACATTCCCTCAACAAGGTCCTATAGATCCGGTGACAGTCAGAATCACCAAGACCGCCTTTGTTACAAGCGTTCATAAGCTCTCCCAGCTTCCATCACCCAGCTTGCCGGAAGTGGCCTTTGCCGGCAGGTCCAATGTGGGCAAATCCAGCCTTCTGAATCGTCTCCTTGGGAGGCACAAACTGGTAAAAGTCAGCTCAAGGCCGGGTTTTACCCAGTCTCTGAACTTTTTTCTGGTTAATGATGCTGTTTACTTTGTCGATCTTCCGGGCTATGGGTTTGCAAAGGCCCCGAAACACGTTCAGCAAAAGTGGTACAGGCTGGTAGAGGGTTATATCGAGACCAGAAAACCTCTCAAGGGCGTGGTGTGCATCTTTGATATGAGGCGGATTCCGGACCAGTTGGACCTTGATCTTTTGGACTATCTGCATGCCCTGGGGAGGCATGTCTGGTTAGTGCTGAACAAGGCAGATAAAATCTCTCAGCCCAAAAGACAGAGGCAGGTACAGGCTATTTGCCGGCGGCTTCCTGGGTTTGTTGATAAACCTCTGATTATTTCCGCCCGAACAGGAGAGGGTGTTCAGTCTCTGCTTGAAATGATTTGGCTAGCCTGTTTTTAAAAAAGAAGTTTTTTAGCTTGATAGGGGGAAATGTGATGTGTCCTCCAGGGACGTCCCAACACTAGGAAAATATGTATGATTACACTGAAAAAAGTCCTTTTTGAGCCGCTGCTCGAATTAGCTGTATAAGTTTCGTATGCGTAACTTATATATTACGAATATGTTTA
This sequence comes from Thermodesulfobacteriota bacterium, assembly GCA_003645605.1. Taxonomy (GTDB): domain Bacteria; phylum Desulfobacterota; class Dissulfuribacteria; order Dissulfuribacterales; family UBA3076; genus UBA3076. The sequence goes on along the minus strand of QNAY01000059.1, from coordinate 32 downwards.
TATTATAGCTTTAGATCGAGTCCGACTTTTTG
>QNAY01000058.1 GCA_003645605.1 Thermodesulfobacteriota bacterium | reverse complement strand
CGCTGTTCAACGGGCCGGGATTCAGAAGCGTGCCACCTGTCATACGCTGCGGCACAGTTTTGCTACCCATATGCTGGAGAACGGCATTAACATCCGGGTACTCCAGGAACTCATGGGCCATGCTGATGTTAAGACCACTGAGATTTACACACATGTAATGAAACGCGATATTGCCGGTCTCCAGAGCCCGCTGGACAGATTGAGCGAATGACGCCGATTTCATCTTTACCCAGTTTTCCTAGGTTGAGCGATTAGCTGTCTTGTCAGGGCGGCAGATCGATAGCCATTAGCGTTTAGCTCTGAAAAATGATTCATCACGGATTAGTGTGGTAATCCGTGATGAACAGCTATTAGCATGTATAGTGCATCGCACATGAAATGATATTCATGTAATGGTCTTATATTCGTACTTTCAAGGTGTTATTGAGTCGAAATGGTATCAATCCATATGCGACGCACTATAGTTAGGCTGAAGCTGTTTAGACTGAAGGCTGAAGGTGGGTCAGAAGATCACGATTGCCGTACTTTGGCGGAAATATCTGATTCTTGCACCAAACATGGCTTTAAAATGCGCTTTTTCCTAACAGTCTTCTTTGTCGATCCCAGAATCGGCTCCTTTGTCGGCAAAGTGGCAAGTGCCCCGTTTACGTACGATGGATCAACACCCTCTGACCATCCATACGACGGCGTCTGATACGGAAACCTTCAACGCTCATCATAAACTGACCCATTTGTGCTCAGTTAATACAAAACCACTCAATGACCCCAAAAAATATGTTGTTTTCTCTTCCACTAAACGAAAAAGGGGTTTGTGCAGAACGTGCTTGACGGATTAGTTGAGGTATGATGGCGGTCAAGCACAAAAGTACAACTGCGGTATATTAAAGAGGGAATATCTCAAGGCCGAAGGCCGGAATTGGTTGGTGGTGGTTTGATCAGGAGTTTAGGAGGTTGGTCGGCGGTTCTTACGTTCAGAAGGCGGGAAGAAAAATAGGCGTCAGATACACAGATACTGGGGGACAGTGAATTTGTGCAAGAAGTTACATCCGACCTTGACGATCTGGTTAAAAAGAACCTGCGGCTTTCAGGACGGCAGGTCGATTTCCCCCTTTCCCCTCGGCAACTCTGCGGATAATTTTACTTGACGGGAAAGAATATCCGGATATAATTACCCTAATATGAAAATTATAAAAAACAGATTGCTGAATATTGAATTACCCCCCAAACGTTCCGCGTTCCTTTGGGGGCCACGGAAAACCGGCAAAACCTATTGGGTTAACCGATATTTTCCTGACGCAATTTTAATTGATTTGCTCAAGACCGATCTGTTTGCAGACTACGCATCCCGTCCATCATTGCTTCGCGAGCGTTATCAGGGGCATAAGGGACTTGTAGTCATTGATGAAATTCAGATGGTTCCGGATCTGCTCAACGAAATCCATTGGCTCATTGAAAATACCGACGTTTCCTTTCTGATGACGGGATCAAGCGCGCGTAAACTGCGACGTGGACACGCAAATCTGCTTGCCGGTCGTGCCTGGCGATATACGATGGCGCCATTGACCCGGGCTGAAACAAAAGGTTTTGACCTGGAGCAGATTGTCATTTCAGGTCTTCTGCCCCCGCATTTCCTGTCGCCTGATCCCATTCAGGACATCAGGTCCTACGTGGCGGACTATTTAAAAGAAGAAATTGCGGTCGAGGCCCTTACGCAAAACATCCCTGCATTTGCCGAATTTCTGCGGGTTACGGCCCTGACTTCCGGTGAATTACTCAATTATACCAATGTTGGCAGGGATACCGGCGTCAGCGCCAAAGTTGTTAGAAACTATTTTCAGATTTTAGAAGATACGTTGTTGGGATTTAGAGTGCCGCCTTGGCGCAAAGCAAAAAATCGGAGGCTCATTGAAACTGAAAAATTTTATCTCTTTGATGTGGGGGTGTCCAACTATCTGGCTCGTCGCACGCCTAAAGTCGGCACTCCCGAATTCGGTCATTCCTTTGAACACTACATATTGATGGAACTAAAGGCATACCAGGCTTATAGGAATCCTGAGCTTGACATTCGATACTGGCGCACCAGCACCGGTTTTGAGGTAGATTTCATACTTGGCGATATGGATGTGGCCATAGAGGTCAAAGGAACTCGAAGGGTTCATAGTGGACACGCAAGGGGTTTAAAGGCCCTGCTGGAAGAACATTCAGTAGAACGTGCTATTGTCGTTTCGTTGGAACAACAGCCAAAAAAACTTGGATACTCTTTGGAAGTTCTGCCGTGGCAGGTCTTCCTCGAGGCGCTGTGGTCGGGGGAACTTGTATAGAGATTCGCTGATAGCTGAAGGGCGTTTCGAAAATTTGGATTTTTGTCGCAAGTTCAACAGGGTTGCTCTGCCTGCTAGGTTTATCTCCGAAACAAATCCTTCAATTTCATATCACAATTTCCTCAATGACTGATGACCAATGTCGTCGGCAGGCAACATTTTCAACTCCGATATCCTGGGAAAATCACCGCGATCATGTAGCAGTCTGAAGAAATGGAGCAGACCCTGCTGCTTTTTTTCTGAAAGGTCGAGTTCTATGCCCTTAAGGTATTCGAGACAGTCTGATGAGGTCATTGGTATCTTGTTGGGTAACCGTTCACGGGGTTATAACGCCCGTTTTACCGCAATTCACCGAAATGTAAGCGTTTACAGGGTGCTGCAGATGCGAGGCGTACGGGTACGCAGACGTACTCCCTGTACTTCAAGTGCCCGGCAACAAAGCAGGTGCAGTGCCCTGTGAACGCTTACATTGTTGGCAACCAGGTTACTTATACGTTCAAGTTCCTTCATGCCCTTGTGATAGCATTCGTTGAGGCGTTTATGGAGGAGATGAATTTTTTCCGGCCATGCAACCCAGCTTTCTTCCCTGATGGCCCATACGGCAAACACAAAAGGCAGGCCTGTATGGTCCAGCCATATTTTGGCCAGATCCGACCGGAATAGATTATCAGTGTTAGATCGCAGCCTCAGGGCCTCGTCCCCTATGGCGAGGTAGGCCTGTGCCACTGGATTTACCGACAGTTCCCTAAAATTTTCTGTCCTGAATATGGGTCTCATTCCTAAAAAGTCTTCAAGTATTATATGCAAAAGGTTGACGGATGTTGCGGATTGAGGAGTTAATAGCACAAGTTTTTCATTGAGTTCTTCAATCGGGACCTTGCTGAGAAGGATCACGCTCCCCACAGGGCCGGTAGCACTTATACTCAGGTTTGGCAATATGTAGTATCTGTCTGCGTTAAGGCCGTATGCATAGGAGGAAACAATGCCTGCATCCAGTTTCCCCTGGACCAAATGGCTGTTCAAAAAGGCGGGGGGACCCTCTTCCACCACCCATCCACTGAGAGGACCCATTTCCTGCCAGGGGACATAGATCGGCGAGGTATTAATAAAGTTCACAATGCCCAGTTTGGCATATTGAATATTACCGGCATCCAGCCCCATCTTCATTTCGGATTTCACCTCTTCAATCGTAATAATTCACTTCCCCCCCCGACAGCCAACAGCCTTTTTCGGGTTTCAAAGCACAATCAGTTGAGAATACGCCTTTTGGTGCAACCTTGTCCGCGGTTGAAACCCTGCAAAAGCCTGTCGGCTGCCAGGGAGTGTGAACGGTTACCTTCAATCACTAAATCACTAAATCACTAAATCACCAAATCACCCAATCACCAAATCACTCAATTCCCTGCATCCTTCATGGACAAGGAATTCCAGGACATCTTTATTACTAATGGGACCGGACTCTACTGCCAGAAAAGTTGCGGCTTTGCCCCTGGCCAGACTCCCCAATTCTTCAGAGATACCAAGGGCCCTTGCCCCACCATAAGTACCCGCCCTGAAAATAGCCTCGGGAGAAAGACCCGGGGCCAGCTTTGAAAGACTTGCCATTTCAGCAAAAATGGAAAGCCGGTCGTTGCTTGCAAGGCTGTCAGTGCCAAGGGCCAATGGTATGCATGAGGCATGAAGCTCTTCCACAGGAGCCACACCCACCCCAAGGAATACATTGCTCCTTGGACACAGACAAACGCCGGCCCCTGTTTTTGCCAGGATTGAGATGTCATCCTGGTCCACCTGGACACAATGGACACAGACCGTATGCTTATCAAGCAGCCCCAAGGTTTCAAGATATCTCACAGGAGAAGCTTTGGGGAGATCATAATTCAAGGGCCAGTGTCCTTTTTCTTTTAAGAGTTCTCTTAGGGGACCCTGCCCGCCTTGCAGGAATTCTATCTCTTCTTCTGATTCAGCCACGTGAATTGGAAACGGCATGCCATGGCTCTGATCCCATGCCTTGATGGCCTTAAGGACCGTTGGCGCCACAGAATACGTGGCATGGGCCGAAAAGGCATAGCGAAAAGATGGCTCCAAAATATCCAGGGACTCATTAACTTTTCCATTAACAAAAGAAGTGCCGAGAGGGATTTCTTCCTCTGCTTCATTCGGTATCGGGCATACCAGTTCTTGAAAGAAGACACCCCTGAAAGGCCATGTGCCATCTTTTCTGGAAGAAAAAAGCGGAATAACATCCAGATTTCCCACGTCGCCGACTGCAATTATCCCGTTTTCTTGCATCTCCTTTATTGCCTGACATATGGCAGGTTCCCATTCTTCACGCCTGATCAAATTGCGGGCCTCAATAAGCGCTTTTACCCAGTCAACAAAGGAGCCGCTTGGAGAAAGACGCCACCTGAGGGGAGAGAGCTCAAGGTGAGAGTGAGTGTTTATCAGGGCGGGACAAAGTATGGAGTCTCCATAGTCTTTTATCTCTGCCTGATAGCTTAAGCGGAGTTCCGATGCCGGTCCCACCCCTACTATCTTTCCTTCAAAGGTCGCTATTGCCCCATTCTCTATTGGAGGTCTTGAGACAGGAACCACCCATCTGGCTATGTGAAGACGGAAAGAATTTTGCGATTTGGTGATTTGGTGATTTGGTGATTTATAGCAGGGGTTCAGAGGTTCAGGGTTCACCGGATTCACCAACCAAAGTATAGTCCATCAGGCGCTGACGCGGTTCAAAGCCTGCACCGGTTACAATTCTGCGTATTTCTGCTTCCGAGAGTCGATGACTCACCCCGGCTGCTGCGACCACGTTTTCCTCAATCATTGTGCTGCCAAAGTCATTTGCCCCAAAAAATAAGGCAATCTGAGCCACTTTTGGACCTTGTGTGACCCATGAGGCCTGCAGGTTCGGGAAATTATCAAGGACAACCCTGGCGATGGAAAGCAGTCTCAAATATTCCTGTCCGGTAGATGGCTTGACGTCAAGAGCGGTATTCTTGGGTTGAAAGGGCCAGGATATAAAGGCTGTGAATCCGTTGGTGCGGTCTTGAAGGTCTCTCAGGCGCAAGAGGTGTTCAATCCTTTCCTCCAATCGCTCCACGTGACCGTACATCATGGTGGCAGTGGTCTTAAGTCCTAATCCGTGGGCAGTTTCCATTACATTCAGCCACTCGTCTGTTGCGGCCTTCCGTGGGGATATCTGCTTTCTTACTCTGTCTGTCAAGATTTCCGCTCCGCCGCCCGGGATGGAATCGAGTCCGGCCTTGATAAGCCTGACAAGGACCTCTTTTACAGGCAGACCTGATATTTTGGAAAAGTGAACGATCTCAGGAGGAGAAAAGGCATGGCAATGGATTGCAAAACCATCTTTTATAAAAGAGAGCATTTCCTCATAGAAGGTAAGAGGGAGATCAGGATGAAGCCCGCCCTGCAGCAGAATCTGTGTACCCCCGAGTGATTTTGTTTCCTCTAATTTCCCGGCCAGTTCTTTCCTGGAGAGTACATAACCTGAAATGTCACCCGGTGCGCAGTAATAAGCGCAGAACTTGCAACCGGAGATGCATATATTGGTATAGTTAATGTTCCGGTCAATGACATATGTGACAATGGGTTTTGGATGCAGCCTTCGCCTTACTTCATCAGCAAGTTGGCCCAGTACATTCAGGTCTGCCTCTTGATAAAGCAAGAGGGCATCGTTTCCTGAAACGCGCCTGCCGGCCCGGACCCTTGATATTATCGATGAAATCATGGTCAAAGAACTCAGACCGGCTCGTAGAGAGTGTCGCGCTCTACCGGCTCTCTCCCTGCCTGTCGGATAAGGTGTTCGATCTCACCACGGGTCATGGCCTGGGATGTGTCTGCCCCTGCCATGTGCGTAATCTTTTCTTCCAGCACAGTCCCGTCCAGATCGTCCGCGCCAAAGGACAGGGCGATCTGCGCAACTTTTGGCCCGAGCATTACCCAGTAGGCCTTGATATGTGAAAAGTTATCGAGCAGGAGTCGTGATACGGCAATACTCTTAAGATCATCCACCCCGCCTGTGGATGACAAGTATTCCAGTTTTGTATTTTTGGGGTGAAAAGCAAGAGGTATGTAGCACAGAAATCCGCCTGTCTCGTCCTGAGCCTCTCTCAAGGCCAGCAGATGCTCTATCCGTTCAGATATTGTCTCAATATGCCCGTAGAGCATGGTGGCATTGGTCCTGAGCCCTGCTCTATGGGCGGTTTTAGCAACTTCAAGCCAGTCTTTCCCAGAGAGTTTACCGGGGCAGAGCTTTTCCCGTATTCTGGTGCTGAATACCTCTGCTCCGCCTCCGGGAATGGACCCCAGTCCGGCTTGCATAAGATCTTCCAATGTCTCGGCAATTGACCGACCTGAAATGGCTGCCAGATGGGCTATTTCTACACAGGTAAAGGCCTGGATGTGGAGCTCAGGTCTTTCGACCTTTACTGCCTTTAGCATGTCAAGATAATACTGGTAAGGGAGATCAGGGTGCAGGCCGCCGACAATGTGTACCTCTGTAACGGGTTCGGCATGTCTCTCCCTTATTTTGGAAACTATTTCTTCTATGGACATCTCGTAGGCCTTCGGGTGGGTCTTTTCCTTTCCAAAAGCACAGAATTTACACAGATTTATACAGATATTAGAATAGTTTATGTGCTGATTATAGATATAATAGGCTTGGTTTCCGTTAAGCCTTTCTCTTTTCAGGTTGGCCAGATAACCAAGGGCCGGCAGATGAGTAGTGGAGAAAAGCAATTCTCCATCTTCAGCGCTTAAGCGAGTATCGGACTGGACTTTTTCGTATATTTCAAAGAGTCCTGCTTCTTTAAGGGCTTTTTCCATAGTTTGAACTTGCCTTTACACGGTTTAATCAAGAAGGAACAAAGGTGGTATTAGAAGCTTATTTCCTTTTTTAATTCAAAATTAAGAATTAAGAATTGTGTCTGAACAACCTTTTCGTTCAGACACTAATTAGTGCCTGAACGAAAACCCCTCTTTTTGTCATTTCGACCGTAGGGAGAAATCTTTAATGCCTGTATTTTCAGTACGATAAGATTTCTCGCTTTGCTCGAAATGACAGTTTTGGT
>QNAY01000057.1 GCA_003645605.1 Thermodesulfobacteriota bacterium | reverse complement strand
TCAATTGGTGAACCGGATGAACCCAAACTGGAAAGACCTGAGTTCTGGATGGTAAAGATTTCTCCCTTTGGTCGAAATGACATGGCAGCGCGAATCATGACACATTAGCGTGAACGGTTACGTTTTTTAAATCTCCTTCCATGGAACATGCCTTGCGTACTTCTTTCAGTCCACCTATACTTCATGTCCCCATGTCAGAAGATTCCCTCAAAAACCTGTTCCCCCCTTCCGCTCTGGAAGGCATTATCTCTCCAGACATTAATCGGGAATCTCCTCCTTCTCCTCCTTCTGCCAGACATGTCTGGCAGGTCTCGGATCTTTTAGCCAAGGTCCAGGACAAACTAGACCTCGATTTTGATATCCTGTGGGTGGAAGGAGAGATATCAAACCTTCGACAGCCTTCTTCAGGCCATTGCTATTTCACCTTGAAGGATAATCGGTCCCAAATCAAGGCAGTGCTGTTCAAGTTCCAGGCTGCCCACCTTCTTTTTGAACTGGAGGACGGCCAGTGCGTGATCTGTTTCGGAAGGCTCAATATCTATACAGGCAGGGGCGATCTACAGTTGGTGGTAGAAACCGTTGAACCAAAGGGAGAGGGAGCCCTTCAACTGGCCTTTGAACAGCTAAAAGCCCGCCTGGCAAAGGAAGGGCTTTTTTCTCCTGAGCATAAGCTGCCGCTTCCACTGCTTCCACAAAGGGTCTTTGTTATCACATCCCCTACCGGCGCGGCAATCCATGACTTTATCCGGAATGCCAAAGAACGCTATCCAGGGGCAAACATCGTACTCTGTCCGGCAAGTGTTCAGGGAAAAGGGGCTTCCGGAGAAATAATCGACGCCCTGAGAATTGCCCTGTATGTTGCTGAAAAAGGCGATGTTATACTGTTCACTCGAGGAGGTGGCTCGCTTGAGGATCTATGGGCCTTCAACGATGAGACCCTGGCCCGGAAAATTTTCAATTGTACCGTACCTGTTGTCTCGGCAGTAGGCCATGAGGTCGATTTCACGATTTCAGACTTTGTGGCGGATCACAGGGCCGCCACCCCCACTGCAGCGGCACAGCTCATTTTTCCCCGCGTGGAAGAGCTTATGGACAAGGTCGCAATCCTTATCAGAAGAATGATCCTTTCAAATCACAACAGGTTAAAAATCAATCAACAGGCTGTTCAATTACTCCGTCATCGACTCAAGGATCCCAGAAGAAAACTTGTGGAGCAGAGACTTCGTCAGGACGATCTTTATGCCAGGCTGTTAAGAGTCATGCAAAAGAAGATTGTTTTCAGATCACAGGGATACCTGAACCTGCGTGAAAGGCTCGTGATACACGAACCAGGAAGACAGCTTGCCCTGGCAAAAGCCGAATCCTGCTCCCTGTCGAGGCGTTTGATCCGGGCCGGATCGGTCTCTATTGAGAGGAAATGCCAATCCATTGCCACATTATCCGGAAAACTAAGCGCGGTAAGCCCGCTTGCAGTCCTTGCCAGGGGCTACAGTCTGGTTTACCGGACATCCGGAGGGAAACTTGTAAAACGTGCTGATCAGGTGGCGGAAGGTGAACGTCTCCTGATAAGACCTGAAAAGGGCGTTATACTCTGCAAGGTGTTGTCCACTGGAAAAAACCAGGACAAAGTACTATCTGAAACCGACTGACCTTTTACCATGATATCAATAAAACAAAATTTTCTCTCATATCTGCTCATGTTTTTTATGACATGTTCTTTTTCGATCTGTGGCTGCATCCTGGAGGTAGAGGCTGGATCATATCCGGTTTCGGTAAGTATGGAACCGGACAAGATCCCTCTGGGAGGCATCGCTCTGGCCACAATAAAAATAAATGACAAAAAAAAACTCCTTGATGTCAAATTTCTTGGGAAAAAAATCCCATACCACCCAGACCCCTCCAGCCGGGATTACTTTGTACTCATTGGAGCAGGTCTTGATTGTAAGCCCGGAAGCCACATCCTGACCGTCAAATGGCAAGGGCCTGATGGCCCTCCCGGCCTTTACTCCCACGAAGTCCGGGTAATGTCAAGAATCTTCCCGGAAGAACGTCTTTCCGTACCGGAGCGCATGGTGGAATTTCCCCCGAAAATTCTGGAGCGAGTGCTAAACGACCAGAAGGCCGTAAGAGAAACATGTAATAAAATTTCAAATAATCTTTACTGGCAAAGGCCTTTTATGTGGCCTGTTAATTCCAAAATTCTCAGTCCATTCGGATTCAGGCGGATATTTAATAATAAGCCCAGAAGCCCCCACTCAGGTGTGGATTTAAGGGCCCCTGAAGGCACTCCTATCCTCGCCTCCAATTATGGAAAAGTGACTATGGCCAGAGACTGTTATCTAAGCGGAAAGACGGTCATCCTTGATCATGGCAAGGGTCTATATAGCCTTTATGCGCACCTTGTCAGTTATAAAGTCAGTGAGGGACAAAAAGTGGAACGAGGCCAGGTCGTTGGTCTTTCCGGGTCCACCGGACGGGCCACGGGGCCGCATCTCCACTGGGGAGTGAGCCTCCTGGGCAAGAGACTTGATCCTGAAGAATTGATGGCCTTGCTTGGCACCTGAACCTGCCCTTTCCCGTCCCCCCCCTGACAGCCAACAGACTTTTTCGGATTTCAAAGCACAATCCATTGAGAATGCGCCTTTTGGTACAACCTTGTCCGCAGTTGAAACCATGCAAAAGCCTATCGGCTGCCAGGGAATGTAAACGCTTACAGTCCGGTGGTGCGGTAAAACAGGCGTTGTAATCCCGTGAACGGTTACTATATTTTTTAGTCTCTTGAATATAATCCTGTTAATACTGCTTCTGCTAGAGTACGACCCCTAATTAAATTCTCTAACTCGGCTTTTTTCGTTCTTTCATCAACTTTGAGAACTCTATCCAAAGCAAACAGCTTGAATTCATATCTATGAATGGCCGAATCAGGACAAGGTCCTTTATAGTATTGCTTCCCAAAATCATTTGTTCCATGAATACTTTCCTGAGGAACATTATTTTCTTTTATTTCTCTTATATCCGCCGGGATATTAAAGATAATCCAGTGAACCATTGCTCTTATTGGAGAATCGCGGTCTTCCATTGTCATAGCAAAACTTTTTGTCTTTTCCGGCACATCTTCTATTACGAATTCCGGATTATTGTCACCGGCATCGCATGTATATTTCGCAGGCATAAACCCATTATTTTCAAAAACACTCTTTAGTTTCACTTAGTTTACCCCCCTTCACTTTTGCTTAAACCAAATTTATAGTATAATAATTTCCTTTTTTCAGAAAAGCGCCAAACAACAAATCCAGCCAGCCAAGCGCAAACCAGCCCTTTTACAACTGCCTTACGGCATGTTATTTCCATATCGCAACCTAGTCAAGCTCTTTAGGAACGTACAATAAATAACTTGATAGTATAGGAAATCCTATTGGGGAATACGGATGAACACAGATTTTTAAATTTATGAACAATAATACTATCTGTGAAAATCTGTGTCTAAAATTATCTAAGGGCGCCCAAAAGGCGCTAAATTCTTATGAAGGATACCGATGCTTTATTTTGTTTTGGTTATTCAAAAGGATTTTTCAAAAAAATGGTCTGCTCCCTGCCAGGACCCACCGAAATCAGCATTATGGGTGTTTCAGCCATATCCTCTATGGTCTTAAAATAATCCTTGGCCTCTTCAGGTAAATCATCAAATGATCTCATTTGGCTAAGATCCTTCTGCCAGCCGGAAAGTGTCCTATAAATCGGCCTTATTGACTCGACCTCCCGAATATTGGCAGGCATACAGGTATGTCTGGTTCCTGAGATATCGTATTCAGTGCAAATATTGAGTTGAGCAAGGCCACTCAACACGTCAAGTTTTGTGATAACCAGCCCATCCAGTCCATTGATCCTGACTGCGTCCCTCAATACCACACCGTCAAGCCATCCACAGCGACGGCGCCTGCCTGTAGTTGAACCGAACTCGGCCCCCTTTTCCTGTAAATGGTCTCCCACCGCATCCTCCAATTCCGTGGGGAAAGGACCGGCTCCTACCCTTGTAGTATAGGCCTTGCAAATTCCCAGCACTCCATCGATCTTGCTGGGACCTATTCCCGCTCCACAGCAGGCCGCCCCTGCTACGGTATTGGAGGACGTGACAAAGGGATAAGTCCCATGATCTATGTCCAACTGAGTACCCTGAGCACCCTCAAACAGCACGTTCTTCCCTTTATGCAGCGCATCATCTATCAATACAGAGACATTGTCTATAAAAGGGGCAAGACGCCCGGCATAATCCTGAAACTCACCATAAATGGTCTCAGGATCAAGGGGATCGGCATTCAACAACTTAGTCAGATAGAAGTTCTTTTCTTTTACGTTATCCTCGAGTTTTTCTCTAAAGAGCGCAGGGTCAAGAAGATCAGCTACTTTAATTCCATTTCTGACTATCTTGTCATCATAGCATGGCCCTATACCCCGTCCAGTGGTCCCTAGCTTTTTCCCCTCGTCCTTTGCAGCCTCTCCGGCATGATCCAGGGCCTTGTGGTATGGCATTATTAAATGTGCGTTTGGGCTGAGCCGCAATCTATCGACGGTCACAGGCCTACCCCTTGAAGCAAGCCCCTCAAGCTCCTGAATAAAGACTGACGGATCAATTACAATTCCGTTCCCAATCAGACAGAGCTTGTCATCATTTAAAATCCCGGAAGGAATCAGGTGAAAAATAAACTTTTCGCCGTCCACTACCAGGGTATGGCCAGCATTGTTACCACCCTGAAAACGCACTATGACGTCGGCATGTTCTGTCAAGAGGTCTACTATCTTCCCTTTGCCTTCGTCACCCCACTGCGTTCCCACTACTACCAGCGTTGACATAAAAAAGCCCTCCCCTCTTTACTTTTGCGGCCATTGAGGATACTTAGATCATTCAAAAAAGTCAAACCGCCCCTGGGATTTTTGGTAACTTCTCAATAAGTCCGGGCAATACACTATCTTTGGCACCTCCTGTCATTGCGAGGAGATTCAGAGACAAAGCAATCTCCTTGCCATGAACGAGATTGCTTCGCTTCGTTCGCAATGACAGCAGCCCGACTTTATTGAGAAGTTACCAATCGGAATCCCTCAATCCCTCAATTATAGGGAACAAATTGACAGCCCCACGGAGCCTGATTAGGCTCCTGATCATGAGTTCTGTAATCCTTAAACAGCTGTGGGATTTTGCTTCCCTGAATACGTTGGCAATTGAGGAACTTGCCGGTAAGTCAGGGGTACCGGACATTATTGCCAAATTTCTGTATCAGCGTGGGTTAAGTACTCCGGAGGCTGTTGCTCAACACCTCAGCCCCGCGTTGAAATCCCTCAGCGACCCCTGGAAGATGATGGACATGGACAGGGCTGTTGACCGGTTGGTCAAGGCAGTAGCTCAGAGGGAACATGTGGGCGTATTTGGTGATTATGATGTCGATGGTGTAACCTCCGCAGCCTTAGTCTCTGGATTTCTTGAAGGGCTTGGACTAAAGGTGACACCCTATATCCCCCACCGGGAGCACGAGGGCTATGGACTTAGTTCAGAGGGATTAAGGAATCTCGCATCCAGAGGCTGCAAGCTTCTGATTACAGTTGATTGCGGCATATCGGATAGTGAAGAAGTCGCCCTGGCAGGAGAACTTGGGATGGATGTCATGATCACCGACCACCACGAGCCCCCGGATTCCCTTCCCAATGCACTGGCAGTGCTGGATCCCAAGCGTTCTGACTGCGCCTTTGCTTTCAAAGAACTTGCCGGTGTAGGTGTGGCCTTTAATCTTGTCATGGCATTAAGACATCGTCTTCGTAAGCTTGGGCACTGGAAAGATGGTAAGGAGCCCAATCTCAAAGAATATCTAGATTTTGTAGCCATGGGGACTGTGGCGGATGTGGTACCGCTTTTGGGTGACAATCGCATACTGGTCCGGGCGGGACTTGAGGTACTTGATAGATCCGACAGGCCAGGGATCAAGGCATTGAAGGCAGTATGTTCCCTGGATTCCGGTATTACCTCCACGGATATTGCCTTTCGCATCGGTCCACGAATAAATGCCGCCGGACGGATGGCTCATGCGAAAAAAGCTTTCAGGTTACTCGTTACAAACGATGAGTCAGAGGCGAAAAAGCTTGCCAATGAATTACACCTGCTCAATCGGGAGCGCCAGGCGGAAGAAAAGCATATATTTAATGAGGCATTAGATAAAATCCGATCCCTTGAAAAGCAGTCTGCCTATGTCTTGGCGAGCCCTGCATGGAAAATAGGCATTATAGGTATAGTTGCATCCAGACTGGTAGAGCAATTCCACAGGCCTGTGATTCTTCTTGCGCTGGACGGAGATGAGGCCCATGGTTCAGGCCGCAGCCCTGAAGGAATCAATCTCTACGAGTCTCTTTGTGCTTGTTCCGGTCACCTCAGTTCCTTCGGCGGCCACAGGGCTGCTGCCGGGATGCGGTTACCATCCGATTCAGTAGAAGGATTCTGCACGGACTTTCAAAAAGTCGTGGCCTCGGTTCTGGAGCAAAACGACATCTCTCCCAGGCTTATGGTTGATTGCACTGCCGGTATTGAGGAACTCATTGATCCGGGTTTTTCCCGGTTCTATGAGCATCTGGAGCCCTTTGGCGCGGGCTATCCGGCCCCTCTGTTTGCAGTTCGGGATTTTTCGGTCAGTCAGTCAAGAGTTGTTGGAAACGGCCACTTAAAACTCTCTCTCACACCCCGGACCGGTTTGAAAAATGGATACATGAGAGGAAAAATGGATCTGGTGGGATGGGGACATGGAGATAAGCTAGGTCTTCCATGGGAAGAACTTGAGCTTGCCTGCATGCCTTGTATCAATGTATGGCAGGGGCGAAAGCAAATCGAACTAAGACTGAAAGATATCCGGTACAGATAGTCCGTGCGACGTAACCGTATACACTCCCTGGCAGCCGACAGACTTTTGCAGGGTTTCAACTGCGGACAAGGTTGCACCAAAAAGCGTATTCTCAATGGATTGTGCTTTGAAACCCGAAAAAGGCTGTTGGCTGTCAGGGGAGGAAATGAATAATTACCGTGCGACTTAATTCTCTGACACTTTTCGGCTTTAAATCCTTTCCTGCGCGCACAAAACTATCATTCACCCAGGGTGTTATCGGCATAGTCGGGCCCAATGGGTGCGGCAAGTCCAACATTGTTGACGCCATCAGGTGGGTACTGGGGGAGCAGAGCCCCAGCATGCTCAGGGCCAAGAAAATGGACGACGTACTTTACAACGGGAATAATGACAGGCAAACAAACCTGGCTGAGGTCCGTTTGGTCGTGGAAAACAGAGGTTCTTTTGTCCCCCCGGGGTATGAAAATACCCCTGAGATCGAAATAATGCGTCGTATCTATAGATCCGGGAACACTGAATATCGTATTAACGGCAAGAGTTGCAGGCTGAAGGACATCCACTACCTTTTTATGGAT
>QNAY01000056.1 GCA_003645605.1 Thermodesulfobacteriota bacterium | reverse complement strand
TTATATACTTTTTCTGAAAGATCTTGGTTGCCTTAGCGATAACAAGTAATTACCCTGAACACGATGCGGAGAGGCAAAAGACGAACATCGAACGTCGAACAAATTAAAAGAGCAAGAGTATTTTTGGATATTAGACTATGAATGATGGCAAAAAGGCCTTGGAAAAACCTTGGGGCGGTAGATTCCAGGAGGCCACTGAAAAAATGCTGGAGGAGTTTTCAGCCTCTGTCCACTATGATTGCAGACTGTATCGCCAGGACATAGCAGGCAGCAAGGTGCATGCCCGCATGCTGGCAAGACAGGGGATTATCTCAGATAAAGACGCAAATGCTATAATTAAGGGCCTTGGCAAGATAGAGGAAGAAATCGCGTCAGGAGATTTTGTGTGGAGCCACGAGCTTGAGGATGTACATATGAACATCGAGCAGGCCTTGGTTGAGCGCATCGGAGAGGCCGGGAAAAGGCTCCATACAGCCAGAAGCCGTAATGATCAGGTTGCCGCAGACATCAGACTTTACCTGAGAGAAGAAATCGATCGTCTGGATGGACTCTTGTCATTGCTGCAGGAAGCGCTTTTGCACCAGGCAAGAGCCCACGAGGACCTGATACTCCCCGGCTACACCCATCTCCAGAGAGCACAGCCTGTTCTTTGGCCACATCACATGCTGGCCTATTTTGAAATGTTCAGGCGTGACAGGGACAGGCTCGAAGACAGCAGAAAGAGGGTAAATATTTGTCCTCTTGGAAGTGCGGCCCTGGCCGGGACCGGCTTCCCGATAGACAGGGAGTACGTGGCTGAAGAGCTGGGCTTCCACGGAATTACTGCTAACAGCCTGGACGCTGTAAGCGACCGGGACTTTATTATTGAGTTTCTGGCAACGGCAAGCATTGTAATGGCCCATTTGAGCAGGCTGTCTGAAGAACTGATTCTGTGGACCTCTGCAGAGTTCAGTTTTGTGGATCTGCCTGACAGCTTCTGTACCGGCTCAAGTATCATGCCCCAGAAAAAAAATCCCGATGTGCCCGAACTGGTGCGCGGGAAGACCGGCAGGGTCTACGGCCACCTGATATCTCTTCTTACTATTATCAAGGGCCTTCCCCTTGCTTACAACAGGGACCTCCAGGAAGACAAAGAGGCACTTTTTGACACGGTTGATACGGTATGCGCCTCAGTGGAGATAATGGCTGCCCTGGTGGCCAGGCTGGTCCCAAGGAAAGAGCATATCTCCCGGATCGTGACACAGGGTTTTCTTACTGCCACTGACCTTGCTGATTACCTTGTGAAAAAAGGTATGCCTTTCAGGCAGG
This sequence comes from Thermodesulfobacteriota bacterium, assembly GCA_003645605.1. Lineage (GTDB taxonomy): Bacteria > Desulfobacterota > Dissulfuribacteria > Dissulfuribacterales > UBA3076 > UBA3076. The sequence goes on along the minus strand of QNAY01000056.1, from coordinate 6,192 downwards.
CCCATTCAGTGGTCGGCAAGGCGGTTTCCCAATGTATTTCCCATGGTAAAGAGCTTACGGATATGAGCCTTGAAGACCTAAAGGCCTTTTCTTCTCTTATAGACGGGGATATATTTGAGGTGCTGTCAATAGAGGGCTCTGTGAAAACAAGACGCTGTCCCGGAGGCACAGCACCTGAGCGGGTAGCTGAGGCACTGGCAAAGGCGGAGAAACAAACAACACATGGATAATATCGCCCGGATAATTTCTTGGAAAAGGTTAATTATTTTTGCCTTTTGCATCTTACTGGCGTCCTGTGGGCGCAAGGCACCTCCCGTCCCTCCCGGTACCCTCCGGCCCAAGGCTATCAAGGACTTGAGCTATAAGATTATCCCGGATGGCATTGAGCTGAAATGGAGTGTCCCTGTGAGAAACAGAGACGGCAGCCCCCTTGTCAGGATCAAGGGCTTTAGGCTGTTAAAGGCAGAGATACCGCTTGAGGAGTATTGTGAGGGATGCCCGCCGCCTTTTGGGCAGCTTATAGAGGTCCCCTTTGATGCAAAACCGGAAAAAGCAAGGAAGATGGTCTATGAAGACCGAACAGTGCATTCCGGCACGCAATATATATACAAGGTTTGCACTGTAAAGGGCTGGCTGAATGTCAGCGATACGTCAAATCAGGTCTCTCTGGCCTGGCACGTTTTGCCATCCGCGCCTTCAGGGTTCATAGTTCAGTTAACCAAAGACGGGATTTATCTCTCCTGGCAGGCACCCTCAAAATGGACAGATGGCAGGCCTGTGGACAAAGGATTTTTATACAGGATCTACCGGGCCGGAACAGGGACGGATAAATGGAAGCCCCTCCCTGGTTTAGTGGATTCCACAGGCTATCTCGATCTCTCGGCAAAAAAAAAGGCCCGCTATCAATACAGGGTGGCGGCGGTTCTACCATATCACGGTACTGAGATTGAGGGACTCTGTACGCGTGAAACCACAGTGCAGCCGACAGATATTATCCCGCCGGCAGCACCTGTTGGCCTGGTTGCCGTCCGGTCTGCCGATGGAGTTGAACTCTTCTGGCAGGAAGAAACAGAATCTGATATTTCAGGCTATATTGTATACAGAAAAGGACCGGATGAACTAATAGACAAACTGAACAACAAGCCCTTACCTGTATCCGGGTTTCTGGACCGGACTATTTTGCCCGGCGGACTATATTCTTATTGGATAACTGCAGTGGACAAGGCGGACCCGCCGAACGAAAGCCCTTTGTCAGATATTGCAGAGGTGGAGGTTGTCAAGGAAAAGCCGTAACCGTGCATAGGGTCAAGGGTCAAAGGGGCAAGGGGCAGTGCAATCAACAATCAACAATCAACAATCAACAATCCAATGAATCACTTCAATTATAAAAACAAAGAACTATACTGCGAGAACGTACCTGTAAAGGAGATAGCCTGTAAGGTAAAGACTCCTTTTTATCTGTACAGCTCGGCCACACTGACCCGTCACTTCAATGTCTTTGATAGGGCCTTTTCCAGGCACCCGCACTTGATATGTTTCGCTGTCAAGGCAAACAGCAACCTGGCTGTATTAAATCTTCTGGGGAAATTAGGGGCCGGCGCTGATATTGTCTCAGGAGGGGAGCTTCACCGTGCACTCAAAGCAGGAATCCCGGCAGACAGAATAGTGTACTCCGGCGTAGGCAAGACTGAAAAGGAGATTCGCGAGGCCGCAAAGGCGGATATCCTCATGTTTAATGTGGAGTCTATGGACGAGTTGGATGCCATCTCCAGGCAGGCGCGACGCCTTAAATGCCGTGTCAGGGTCTCTTTCAGGGTAAACCCTGATGTGGATGCAAATACCCATCCATATATTTCAACCGGCCTTAAGAAAAACAAGTTCGGCCTGCCCATGTCCCAGGCCCTGGAGGCTTATAAGGTTGCATCAGACAGGGATGAGCTTGATGTAGTGGGGATAGACTGCCACATAGGCTCTCAGCTAATCCGGGTTGAGCCCTTTGTGGACGCAATAGGGAAAATTAAGTCCCTGCTGCAGAAGCTCGAGGGCTTTGGAACAAAACTCAAGTTCATCGATGTGGGTGGCGGCCTTGGCATAAGATACCAGGACGAAATTCCACCTGAGCCTGACGCTTACGCCAGGGCACTCCTGTCTGAGGTCAAGGACCTTCCTCACTGCCTGATTATAGAACCCGGAAGGTCCATTGTCGGTAACGCCGGCATTTTGATAACAAAGATACTATACACAAAGGATACTGAGGAAAAGCGGTTTTATATCGTTGATGCCGCCATGAATGACCTTGCCCGTCCCAGTCTTTACGAGGCATTCCACGAGATTCTGCCTGTAATAAAGACCGACATGCATTTACATCCTGCAGACGTAGTGGGGCCTATATGTGAGACAGGGGACTTTCTCGCCAGGGAACGGCCCATGCCGGACCTTAATCAAGGTAGTTTGCTCGCGGTCATGAGCGCCGGGGCTTACGGTTTTACCATGTCTTCCAACTATAACTCAAGGCCAAGGGTCTCAGAAGTCATGGTAAAGGACGATCAATTCAAGGTAATCAGAAAGCGTGAGACCTATGCAAGCCTTTTGCGGGGCGAAACCGTTTGGTGATTTATGAAGCCCCTTTTGTTTAAAAAAATGCACGGGAGTGGAAATGATTTTATCCTGATAGACAACCGTGAAGGCAAGATAAGGGACTCCCAGGGGCCTGATCTGGCCGCATTTCTATGCAGGCGTAAGTTTGGAGTAGGAGCAGACGGACTCATTCTTATTGAGAATTCGCACAGGGCGGATTTCAAATGGCGTTTTTTCAATGCCGATGGCAGCAAAGCAGAGATGTGCGGAAATGGCGGGCGTTGCGCAGCCCAATTTGCTTGTGTGACAGGCATTGCCCCGAGGAAACTCCGTTTTGAGACAGAGGCTGGAATCATACACGCAGATGTCAAGGGGTCCACTGTAAAGCTTCAGCTCCCCCAACCAAAGGATCTCAAGCTGGACGTGCCCGTAGAAATACATAGTGGGACTTTTTATCTTCATTGCCTGAACACCGGCGTACCACATGCAGTATATTTAACACCGGACCTGGAATCAGTCCCTATATTCGAGTGGGGACGGCTTATAAGGTTTGATCCCTGTTTTCAACCCGCAGGCACTAATGCCGACTTTGTTCAAATATCCGACAGACACAATATCCTGATCCGGACCTATGAGCGGGGGGTGGAGAATGAGACCCTGGCTTGCGGTACAGGGGCAGTAGCCGGTGCCATACTTTCCGCCTGCAAAGACCTGACAGAGAGCCCTGTCAAGGTAAAGACACAAGGTGGCGAGGATCTGATTGTCTACTTTCACTTGGATGGGCAAGAAGTAAGGGACGTCTTCCTTGAAGGAGAAACCGTTCTGGTCTACTCGGGGGCAATCAATACCACTGCCATATAGGCCCATCAGTTGGAATGGGCTGTTCTTTTTTCTCTTCCTTAACAGATGGTTGTGGCAAAACCAACTGCTCTGACGGTAATGATGTGGATGCTGTCTGCTCTTCAGAAGTCTGCTGCCGGGGCTGTTCAGGATAATGGATTGGTTCATCAGTAGATATTAGTTGTTCAGTGCTTGATGTCTGCGGGATGGTGGCGGCAACCTGTTCCTTTTCGGTTTCCGGTGGCGGATATGGAAGGGTTGATGCAGGGACCGGAAGGGGTCCAGGCGGCATAACCGGGAGTTTCTGAGTATATGATTCTTGGACTGGAGGCATAGAAATTCGGTCTGGTTTGCCGGAGTCCTTGTCGGATTGTCTGATCAGCAGGTCAGGATGCATCCTTGCTGTTTTTAGGTCTTCAGCTTGGGCTGTTTCCTCTTGTGACAGTTCATGAGGGGCTTTTTGGTCGTCCTTGGTGTCAGGTTCTGCTGTTACGGATTTTGGACCATTCAGGATGTGGTTTGCTGCCTGGGTTGCAAAATCTTCGATCCTGGGCGGTATTTCATCAAGAGACGCGGGAGAGAAGACAAGAGAAAATAATGGAGACTCGGAATCTGCCTGCAGCAAGTCCATGTCTATTGTTACGTTTTCCCCTTCCGCAATTATCTTGCCGGTGACGACATAGTCCACTCCGAGCTTGCCGGCCATGCCTCTTGCATCCAGAGGGGAGATAAATCCCTGTCTCTTGCCGGTTATACGCTGGATCTCAAAGGAATCCATAGCGGAGACGCTGTCAGAGGCCAACCTGCTGCTTAAGACCTCTTCTGTGGCAGGGCCAACGTAGGAAAATGGACCTGCAGAACTGATATCGAATGGAAGTACTGCGATCTTGACTTCACGCTGAGCAGCTTCGAGACTCACAGGACAAAGGGCCAGGGCAATAAACAAGCCCAGCCCGGCCATGAATATTTTCTGAATACTGTTTTTCATAATATTTATTGAGTCCTTTACGGGTCCTTACTGAACCAGCTTGGCTATATTTTGTGTAACCGTTTACGGAACGGTGAAATTAGAAATTGGAAAAACACAAAGATGTAGACGCATTACCTAATTTCGAATTTCAAGCCGTAAATGGCTACTATTTTGTTTTGCGCCTTTGGGATTTAGTGCCATAAGATTCTGTTTCTTCATCTTTTCTATCAGGGTGGTCCTGTTCATCTTCAGTAACTTGGCAGCTTGGTTCTTGACCCATCCCGTTCGGTCCAGGGCTTGGAGAATTAAAGTTTTTTCAAGGAGTCCCACGGCAGAACTGAGAGAAAGCCCATCCTCCGGCAGGGTAGCCATAGATGAATCCGCAACCGGAAGATGTCCGGCCGACTCCAGGATACTGCCTGGAATATCTCTAACTGTTATCATGGGGCCGTCGGCAAGTATCACCATACGTTCTATTATATTTTCAAGCTCCCTCACATTGCCGGGCCAGTCGTAGGCTGTCAGGCATCTAATGACATCCTTTTCTATACCTTCTACGCGTGTTCTCTTACCAGAACAGAATTTCAGCAGGAAATGCTGAATTAATAAGGGAATATCCTCGGGACGTTCCTTCAATGGAGGTATGTGTATAGGGATCACGTTCAGACGATAGTATAAATCATCCCTGAAACTACCTTTATGAAAAGCCTCTTCAAGATCAATATTTGTAGCTGCTATAATCCTGACATCGACATGGATGGTCTTGACTCCGCCGACCCTTTCAAACTGACGTTCCTGCAGGAAACGCAAAAGCTTGACCTGAAGGACCGGGCTCATCTCTCCAATTTCATCTAAAAAGATTGTCCCTTTATTGGCAAGCTCAAACCGACCTATCCTGGTGTTTATTGCATGGGTAAAGGCCCCTTTTTCATGGCCAAAGAGTTCGCTTTCCAGGAGTCCCCCGGGTATGGCAGCACAATTCACAGGGATTAATGGCCTGTCCTTACGTTCACTGTTGTAATGGAGTGCATGGGCGATAAGTTCTTTTCCTGTACCTGATTCGCCGGTAATCAGGACCGTACTGTCTGCTTTGGCAACTTTTTCTACCAGCTCAAAGACCTCCTGCATGGCCTTGCTGGCGCCCACTATACGATCAAAACCGTAGATGTCTCGCAGTTCCTGCCTGAGTGACCGGTTCTCCCTCCTGAGTTCTCTTACTTCAAGGGCCTTATCTACTACAACAATGACCTCTTCCAGCTTGACAGGCTTTGTAAGATAGTCAAAGGCACCTTGACGCATGGCCTCCACTGCCCCTTGTATAGTCCCAAAACCGGTAATTATTATACAGATGGTCTCTGGGGAATGTTCTTTAAGAAAGCATAGGACCTCCATTCCATTCTTTCTGGGCATGGCGAGATCAGTAATCACTACATCGAAAAAAATTTTGCCGAATTTATCTATAGCTTCTTGCCCGTCACAAGCCATGTCTACGGCAAAGTCCTCACGTCTCAAGATTTCCGACATGCTGAATCGAATTTCAGGGGCATCGTCTACAACTAGTATTGATTCGTTACGCATACTTACTCTGTCCGTTCTGACATTGAGGTTATGATTAAATGGTAAGGCATCCTTCATGGCAGGCCAAAAGTAGTTTACACTTTGTTCATCCTATATTTTGGCAGTGAAATTAGATACTTGAAATTGGGGAAAACACAAAGATGTAGATGCATTACCTAATTTGTGCCTGAACGAAAACCCCTCTTTTTGTCATTTCGACCGTAGGGAGAAATCTTTAATGCCTGTAT
>QNAY01000055.1 GCA_003645605.1 Thermodesulfobacteriota bacterium | reverse complement strand
CCCCTCTTTTTGTCATTTCGACCGTAGGGAGAAATCTTTAATGCCTGTATTTTCAGTACGATAAGATTTCTCGCTTTGCTCGAAATGACAGTTTTGGTTAGTTTTCGTTCAGACACTATATAGCTGACGGCTATTGAAGATAGTAATAAACCCAGAATGAATACTGAACAAGCCCTTTTAAAACTCAGAGATTCCATTACAGAACCAGAGAGTGTCTTGACCTTAACCGGTCTTGTGGGCACATCCCCGGCCTGGCTGATTTCAAGACTCCTCAAGTCCGTCAATCACCCCATACTCTGGATCACTCCCTTTCAGAAAGAGGCGGAACAGGTAGCATCAGACCTTTCGTTTTTCTCGGATTTTCCTGTTTTGTTGTATCCTTGCCATGACTCGCTTCCTTTTGTGCCATTGCTTCCCTCAACCGAGACAATATCTCAGAGGATTTCAACACTCTACCGTTTGGCCACTGAGGACGGTCCTGTTGTGGCAGTTGCTCCGGCGCAGGCCCTTGTGGAACTTACGGTTCCTTCTAAAATCCTTTTAAACCATGTGGAGTATCTCCAAAAAGGAGAGGAAGTTGACAGGGAGGAGTTGCTCAAATGGTTTGTTGATTCAGGCTATGAACACTGCGCAATAGTCCAGTCCAGGGGAGAATTCAGTATAAGGGGCGGCCTGCTCGACATCTTTCCGCCATTAACAACCCTTCCTGTACGAATAGATTTTTTCGGCGATTTTGTGGAAGAAATGCGCCTTTTTGACCCGCTCACGCAGCGGTCGACTGAAGACCTGAGTGAACTGGTTTTACTCCCGGTCAATGAGCTCATATTTTCCCGGTCCAGGCTTGAATCAATCCATGGAAAATTGGTTGAACGGGCGGCAAAGTATAATTTGCCTGCCAGGAAGGTCCATGAAATCCTGCAACAACTGGAGGCCGGAAGGCTGGTGGAGGGACATGAGGCGCTCCTGCCGCTTTTTTATCCAAAACCCGCCTCTGTCCTGGACTATATTCCGCAACAGACTCCGCTACTGATTGACAGGCCCGGAGAAGTTGAAAGTGCGCTGAAAAACTACTGGAAAGGGGCTGAGCAGACATACGAATCAGCCTTTAACGAACACAGAGTTTTTTCTCCTCTGGAGTCTCTACTCTCTGACACGGACCAGCTTTCAAAACAGCTAAGGGATCATACCTGCTGGCTGTTTCAGGACATCAATGTATACAGATCATTACCAAATTCCTCAATCACCAAATCACCAAATCACCAAATCATCAAATCCAAAGAGTCTTCCTTTAATCTGCCGACTTCAAACATTCAGGATCTGGAGATAAAATCGAGCAAGCCGGACCTGACCTTGATGTTCGGAAGCGCAAAGAGGGGAGTTGATCTTATCGGACCGGTGCTTGACCGGCTCAAAGAATGGATCGAGGCGGGAGAAAGGATTGTCCTGGTAGTGCCTGGCCGGCGGCAGGGCCAAAGGATGGTGGAACTCCTCAGCTATCATGAGCTTATCAGTGATGAGGCCATGCCTCCCATACTCTCAGCACCATTGGCCAATGACCCGGCAGGACCCGGGCTTATGATTTGTACCGGGCAACTTTCTTCAGGGTTCGCCCTTCCTGGTGAGGCATACATAGTCCTTACGGAAGAAGAGCTGTTAGGCGCACGTACCGGGCGAACCGGGGGCCGGGGGAGAGAGAAAACAACCGTAAGCGATTTGACATTTGAGGATCTGAAGCCAGGTCAACCGATCGTACACAGGGACCATGGCGTAGGACTTTATAAGGGCCTTGTTAGGATAGAGACAGGTGGGGTCCCGGGGGAATTCCTTTTCCTCGAATACCGCGGTGGAGATAAACTCTATCTGCCGGTAGACCGGCTGGGACTGGTCCAGAAATATATCGGGATAGAAGGTCGCGTTCTCAGGCTCGACCGGCTGGGAAGTTCAAGCTGGCAACTTGCTAAGCAAAAGGTCAAGAAGGACATATCTGAAATTGCACACGAGCTGGTTGAACTCTATGCATCAAGAAAGGTGAGCAAGGGCTTTGACTTTTCACCTCCTGATGCCATGTTCCGGCAGTTTGAAGCCTCATTTCCCTATGAAGAGACCAGGGACCAGGCTGCCTCAATAGAAGAAGTCCTTTCTGATATGCAGGAACCCAGACCCATGGACCGGCTGCTATGCGGAGACGTGGGCTACGGCAAGACAGAAGTCGCCATGAGGGGCGTATTCAAGGCTGTTGAAGACGGAAAACAGGTAGCCATACTGGTACCTACCACTCTCCTGGCAGAACAGCACGAACGGACATTCATACAGCGGTTTCAGAGATATTCTGTTACTGTAGAAGCCCTCAGTAGGCTCAAGACCAGACAAAAGCAGAAAGAGATCCTTGGCGGGATCAGCCAGGGCCGGGTCGATATCCTTATAGGCACACACCGGCTGCTGCAGCCTGATGTAAAATTCAAAGACCTGGGACTGCTGATCGTGGATGAGGAACACCGTTTCGGGGTTAAGCACAAGGAACGGCTGAAAAGGCTCAAGCAGACTGTTGACTGTCTTACGCTTACCGCAACACCAATCCCAAGGACTCTTCAGCTCTCACTTTTAGGAATCCGGGACCTTTCAACAATCAACACCCCTCCCAGGGACCGCATACCCGTCAAGACCTTCATGGCCGAATTTGATGACTCGTTAATAAAAGAGGCTATAGAACGGGAGGTCAGCCGCGGCGGCCAGGTATTTTTTGTTCATAACCGGATAAAGGGCCTTTACAGGCTGGCAAAGCATATCCAACGCTTAACACCTGATACCAGGATAGAGGTCATCCATGGACAAATGAAACCCAGCGAAATTGAGGAAATCATGATCCGGTTTGTAAGGGGTGATATTGATTGCCTCATGTGTACCACCATAATAGAATCCGGTATTGATATCCCGTCGGCAAACACCACAATCATAAACCGGGCTGACAAGCTTGGGCTTGCCGACTTGTATCAGCTCAGGGGTAGGGTCGGAAGGGCCGGTGAACAAGCCTATGCCTATCTTCTTGTTCCGCTGATATCCGAGATGGGAAAAGAGTCTATAAAAAGGCTCAAGGCCATTATGGAACTTTCTGTGTCCGGAGGCGGATTTCGCCTTGCGATGCAGGATCTTCAGATACGCGGGGCCGGGAACATACTTGGAGTCTCCCAGTCAGGAAGTATTGCAGAAGTAGGATATGAACTCTACCTTGAATTACTGCAAAAGGCTATAGACGAGTTCAAGGGACTGTCTCAAAAAGACGAAATAGACCCGGAAGTAAACCTGGGCATACCCGCGTTTATCCCTGAAGAGTATGTCCCGGATGTGGAACAGCGTCTGCTCCTTTACCGGAGAATGGCACGACTGGAAGACAACGAAAAAGATGCGGATTTTTCACTGGAACTCAGAGACCGTTTCGGCCCGATGCCGGAAGAAGTTGCGTCTCTACTTAAGGTAATGGGGATAAAACGCACGCTGAGGCTGCTGAACGTGATACGGATTGACAGGAGTTTTTCCAATAAGAAAGAACGTATTGTCCTGGGTTTTGGGCCTGAAGGCCCATCTCATCCTGAAAAACTCATACAGATAGTACAAAAAAACCGGCAGTGGCGCCTATTGCCGGATGGCAGACTGATTATTTCTCCTGAATTTGTTGAAAAAGATGAGGATAGCCTTGCAAGCATTAGACAGACCTTGCAAGTACTACTAAAAATGGCTACAAAGGGATAATTTCGTTTGAAACTTGAAATTGGAAAGTAGAAATTTGGGAGAGATGAAACAAAAGCATGAAGTCCAAATTTCTAATTTCAACATCAGGCCCTGATTTTTCGGAGTAAGCATATGAGATATATATTTTTCCGTACCTTTTTCGTTGTGTTGGCTGTCCTGACATTTGGGGCCTATCCGGCATACGGTATCATAATTGACAGAATAGCTGCCACAGTAAACGGAGATGTGATCACGCTTTCCGAACTTGAAGGCTGGGCCCAACCCCTGGTTCAGAAATACACTAATGAAGAAATGAGCAAAGAAGAGATAGAGACCAAAAGGCAGGAAATCTTTGCCCAAGTCCTGCCACAGTTGATAGATGATCGTCTTGCAAAGGAAGAAGCCAAAAAACTGGGCATAAAAGTAGGTGAGCGGGAAATCGAGAGGGCCTTGGACCAGATATGTGAAGACAATCATATAACCAGAGAGCAGCTTTCAGAAAAACTTGCATCCGAAGGCCATACACTCGAAGAATACAAAAAGGAGCTAAAGCAACAAATTGAGAAGGCAGAACTTATAAATGCACAGGTGCGAGCAAAGATAGTAGTAACTGATGAACAGGTTCATGAATACTTAAAAGAACATCCTCTTAATAATAGCACCCATGCCCCACTCTATATAATGCAACACATATGTGCGAAATTTGAACAGAGTGATCCTGAATCCAGAAAGGAAGCCAGGAGACGGATCGAAGAGGCATACAATGCACTAAGCGAAGAAAAAGATTTTAAAGAAGTGGCAAGGAAATATTCCGATCTTCCATCAGGCCAAGACGGTGGATACCTGGGCGCTTTTACCCTGAAAGAGATGGCACCCTTTGTCAAACAGGCTGTAGTTAACCTTAAACCAGGCGATTTTAGTGACATAGTTGATACTCAGGTGGGTTGGCAAATCTTCAAATTAAAGGAAATAGTGCAAAGCGGACAAACTGATTTTGATTCGGATCAAATCAAGGAAATCAGAAAAGAACTCTACCGCAAGCAAATAAATGTCCGGTTTGAAGAGTGGCTCGGGGAACTACGTTCAAAATCAACTATTCAGATACTTCTTTGATTTTTTTCTGTAACATTCAGAAAAAGAAAATATGTTTAAAGAATCCTTAGGGGAACACCTCAAGCGGGAACGGGAACTGCGCGGGATTTCCCTGGAGGAAGTAGCAGAAGGCACCAAGATTGCGATCTACAGGTTAAGGACAATGGAGGCTGGCCGCTGGAACGATTTGCCCGCCGAGGTCTTTGTGAAAGGCTTCATAAAGAGCTATGCGGAATTCATAGGTCTTGTTCCGGAAGACGTCATCCTTCGTTACCAAAAAATTCGTGATGATGATGAAAGTCCTGACGAGCCGACTGCTCCGGCATATAAGCCGTTATTTAATTATGTAAATAAAGTCTCTCTGTTTAATCGAGACTTAATCAGCGCAGCAGCAGCGCTTTTTCTTATTCTTTTATTGCTTATACTGGCAATTTGGTTCTTCTGGCCCTCGGATGAAAAACACGAAACAGATCAAGACCTCACGCCTCCCGCGATCACTTCATCGAGAGAAAGACCTGTTGGACAATCAAAGCTCAAAGATTAAAGCTCAAAGCTATCATAATCAACCCTTTCAGCTTCAGGCTTTCAGCTCTTATACGGAATAACATGCCCGATATCCTCAAGAGTCCTGCATTCGTAATTTCAGGCCAGGACCTGGGAGAATCCGATAGGCTTATTACCTTTTACACAATGGCTGGAGGAAAAATGCGGAGCATTGCCAAGGGGGCAAAAAGGAGCCGACGCCGCTTTGTAAATGCACTTGAACCTTTCACCATGCTCAACCTGTCCCTGGCCTTGCCGCGCACCACAGGTTTGAACAGGATCGACTCTACCGAAATCCTGGATAATTTCCCGCAGCTAAGACTTAAATTCGAATGCTATATCATGGCCAGTTTATGTTGCGAACTGGTCAATCTCTGGACAAAGGAAGATGATCCCCAAAAAAATCTTTTCAAACTCCTTCGATGGTATTTTGGTTCTCTTAATGATGGTTTTCACCCAAAAAAGACCACTCTCTTTTTCAAGATTCTGCTTCTAACCCTGGCAGGTTATGCCCCTGATTTTGATCAATGTCTCCTCTGTAAAAAGCCACCGATGGGCGATCATGTTGTCTTCAAACTTCATGCAGGAGGATTTGTGTGCAGCGGATGCCGGAAGGCAGGGGAAAAAACCCATAAAATAGGCTTGGGAACACTTAAGTCCTTAAGGTATATTCAGAAAGGACCTCTTGACAACCTCCATAGACTGACTATGACAGATGCGGTGCTTGAAGAGGCATGGTCCCTCATGAAAAGCCTTCATTGCCACCATTTGGAGCGGGTACCTGCTTCTTATAAAGTGCTTGCCGGGCTTGGAACTGAATAAATATTGAGGGATTGAGGAATTAGGTTGTCTTTATGGAGTTGTGAATGAATGTACGTACAGGTCTTGAGACCTTTCTGGAAAATACGCCGTCATGGGTCAGGGGAAGAAGGCTGGGGCTCCTTTGCAACCAGGCCTCGGTTGACTCACGCCTGAGACACTCCAAGGACCTGATATTCTCCTTGTTGTCAGGCCACCTGAAGTGCCTTTTTAGCCCTCAGCACGGCCTTTATGCTGAAAAGCAGGACAACATGAAGGAGTCGCCTGATGCATTTGACCCGGCCCTTAATATCCCGGTCTTCAGTCTCTATGGAAAAGACATAGAGCCTTCTCCCTGGCAGTTGTCAGAGATAGACCTTCTTGTTGTGGATCTTCAGGACATAGGCTGCCGCGTATACACATTCATCTGGACTCTCTACCTGGCCATGAAGGCCTGCGCCAAAACAGGTGTGGGTATAACTGTGCTGGATCGCCCTAATCCTCTGGGAGGTAGGTTGATAGAGGGCAATCTTCTGGCTCGGGAGTGTCAATCCTTTGTGGGGCTCGCTCCGCTTCCAATGCGTCACGGCATGACTATTGGAGAAATAGTCATGTTTTTCATGGAAGAGCAAGGTCTGGATATTGAATTACACGTTGTGAAGATGCAGGGCTGGAGGCGAGAGATGGACTTTGCTGCAACAGGTCTCCCCTGGATATGGCCTTCTCCAAATATGCCTACCCTTGATACAGCCATGGTATATCCGGGGCAGGTCGTATGGGAAGGCACAAATGTCTCAGAGGGAAGGGGTACTACCAGGCCCTTTGAGATATTCGGCGCTCCTTTTCTTGACAGTGACGCCCTGAGAAAAGAGGTAAAAAGATGGAAACTGCCGGGTTTTGTCCTGAGAGAACAGTCTTTCGAACCGACTTTCCACAAGTGGTCCGGAAAACAGTGCAAAGGCTTTCAGATCCACGTAACGCATAGACTTGAATACCGGCCATATATTACTACCCTTGCCATTTTAGCCGCAGTCAAAAGGATGCATCCAAAGGACTTTGCATGGAAAGATCCTCCCTATGAATACGAGTTCAAACGCCTTCCAGTGGATCTGATTATAGGAGACAAGAGGGTGAGAGAGGCCGTAAATGCCGGAACAGATCCAATGGATATCCAGTCTATCTGGGCCAGGGACTTAAAAGACTTTGAGAAGGTCCGACCGGCCTGGCTGCTATATCCGTAGATTTGATCCTTGGTGACCCTTATCGGTTCACTCTCTGCTCCTTTTGGTCTGCCATTAGCCCTGAGCATTTATCAGGGCCTAATCCATATAGGTCAAGAAAAGGAAGGAAATGTTGAAACCCTGGGCACGCGAATCGTTCAGATGGCACTTGATTTTGCCATAAGACACAATCTGCCGTCTGTCCT
>QNAY01000054.1 GCA_003645605.1 Thermodesulfobacteriota bacterium | reverse complement strand
GCAAGCGCCATGAACGTATGTTGATAGAATTGTTTCCTCCAACAGATCTGGAGGAGATCAATTCAAAGATTGGCCATTACCGTAAGTTAGTTAATCGTTTGAAAAACATAGAGGCGAGTGAGTTGGGAACCAATTTTTTTTGGATTAAGGCAACAGAAAAAAATCATGCTAAATAATTTGCAAGTAATAGCTATAGTTCTTGTCTGGCAAGGAGGAGACGCCATACGATATAAAAATTTGTGCAAAGTAGGCGGAATATCTCTGATAGAATGGGCAGCGCTTCTTGTTAATGCACTGCCGTGGGTAGACAGGGCACTACTAAGTACAGATGATTCACGGCTTGCCAATGAAGGCAAGCGTACAGGGCTTTCGGTTCCTTTTATACGCCCCAAAGAACTTGCTACGGATACAGCACTTGGCATTGATGTATGGAGGCATGCCTGGCTCTCTGCGGAAAAATACTGGAAGACACATTTTGATATTTCTGTTTACCTTCAGCCTACCACTCCTTTGAGGAGATTGGAACATATAGAGAAGGTAGTAAATACCCTTGTCAAAGGCAGTTTTGATGCTGCCACTACTATTGCGTCAGTTCCTGGCCATTTTGTACCAGAAAAAATTCTTCAGATTGATTCAAAAAATGTGGTTAGGCCTTTTATAAAAGGTAAAGCTGTATCCAACAGACAGGATGCTCCTGTTTACTACTATAGAACAGGAGCATGCTATGCTGCATGGCGGGAAACAATTATTGAAAAACGTGCTATTATTGAACATGCCTGTGCAGGAATAATAATAGAAGAGCCAACAGCTAATATAGATACCCCAATGGATCTTGAATGGGCTAACTACTTGCATAAAAAATATTATTCAAACCTTATAGAAGAGCTAAAACCCCTTAATCAAAAGCATATCTCCCAAAAAGACATTTTACTATGAAAAAAAACAGGTATTGGAATTCCTCCTTACGATTTAGATAAGATTAGATGAAAACGGGTTTCAAGGATTTACCTACAAATCATATTGTTGTTTTTATGATAATCTGGAAGGCTAAATCGTCAAGTTGTTTGAAATATTTTTTGTTATTCAATAACGGAATAAAATCAAAGTATTATGAAAAAAAGAAAAATATGTGTCGTTATTACTGCAAGACCAAGCTATGTCCGTATTCGTACTGCAATGGAGGAGATAAATAAATATCCTGATTTAGAGCTTCAGATAGTTGCTACAGCATCTGCCGTTCTAGAGCGCTTTGGCTTTCCTGACAGAGTTATTGAGGCAGACGGATTCCATATAGATTTTAAACTTCATACCATGCTGGAGGGTGGCAACCTAATTACTTCTGCTAAATCAACAGGGCTTGGAATTATCGAAATTGCTTCAGTCTTTCAGTCCCTTGCACCAGATGCCGTAATTACCATTGCCGACAGGTTCGAAACTATGTCTACTGCTATTGCCGCTTCCTATATGAATATACCTTTAATACATATTCAGGGTGGTGAACTTAGCGGTAATATTGATAACAAGGTCAGACATGCTATAACAAAACTTTCAGATTTACATTTCGTTGCTTCTCAGCTCGCCGCAAAACGGGTTGTAGAAATGGGTGAATCTCCGGAGAAAGTTTATGTTACAGGTTGTCCATCAATTGATGTAGCTGCTCAGGCCATCGAACATCCAACTATAGATTTTGATATCTTTGAAAAATATAAAGGTGTAGGCCCAAAAATTGACTGGCATCATAAATATCTTATGGTTTTGCAACATCCTGTTACTACTGAACCAGACAAAGCAGCCTTTCAAATCAATGAGACCTTGCACGCAATCCTTATGAGTGGCTTACCCACCTTTTGGTTCTGGCCCAACATTGATGCTGGGTCAGATGTAACATCTCATGGAATCAGAGCATTCAGGGAAAAATATTCTCCGTCTAATATACATTTTTTCAAAAACATACCTCCTGACGATTTTTTGAGGTTGGCATACAGAGCCACAGCCATTGTTGGTAATTCCAGTGTTGGAATAAGAGAGTGTTCTTTTCTGGGAACGTTTGCCATCAATATCGGAAATAGACAGAAAAATCGTGACAGAGGAAAAAATGTTATAGATGTGCCACATGACAGGGAAAAAATTTTGAAAGCCATAAAAAAAGCTGAAGTCAGTCCAAGACCAGGACAGGATTTACTATATGGAGATGGTAAAGCAGGAAAGCGTATTGCCCAGACGTTAGCTTCATGTAACTTAGATTATAGAAAATGATACCCGATTGATAGCGTAGAAAAAAAGAGACCTATAGGATGAAATAGTTGAAAATTGTCCTGCTTTTTATGGTAGTTGAAGTTTCACCGTTCTTCTTCCGGATACATAAAAAAGATCAAACAGGTTTCTATGGGATTTTCCAGGCACCTGACCGCGGAAAGAAGATTTTTCCTTCACTTATCCTTGAAGACATTGAAAGACTTCATTGCTTTCTTTTTGGAAGATGCGTAAAAGATGGATCTTAAATCATCTGCCACTATTTTCTTCAATTTTCTTGGTACCTTCGCAAAAACATTGCGTACCAGGTGTGCCTTGGCATTGATAGCCCTTGGCCTCAGGAAATTTATCTTTAAATACTTTCTCCAGACTTGGTAAGCCGTCCAGCCCCCGTTTCTTTAGGTCCTTGAGAAACTCCCGCCCAGAGGAAGCTAATTCCTTGTTCCTTGCCTGGGATTCAAGAACATGTTTCTGGCCATCTTCTGTTACACTATGGCTACCAGTACGGGGATTTTTTTCAATACTTTTATTTTATATATATCAAAATTAACGCCATATAGAAACAGATATTTTATTGGTTTTTCATACAGATTTAGGATCCTCCACTTTTCTACTGCATCTATCAACTCCTTATTGGCATTACTGATTTCGGTAAGAGATACCCTTCGATCTATCAGTTTCCTGGAGATCATCGAGAGACTTCATTTCCTGATCCCGGTAAGGAACATAAAGCTCAGATCTTCCCGGATCTTATCCTCATATCGGTTACTTTTGGGAATAACCTGGGTTTTAAACTTACCGTTACAAGCCCGAGGTGTTTTGACCTTAACATCTCCTATCCCCTTAAGGGTAAAATGTCTGCTATAGGAACCATTGTGATGATTAGTCTGAAAATTACCTCGTTCATACCAGTCCCGACCAAGAAAACTGATCAACTTTACGTTTATAAGCTTCGAAAAGTACTTTCCTATACTCTACTTTACATTATCGCGAATCATTTTAAACAGGGCATTAGGTTGCCGGATTTCCTTGATAAGTTCATTTGCCTCTGCTACACTCAGTTTCATGGGTGCTTCTCCTTTTTTTATAGTTTTCTTATCAAAACTTTTTTAAAGGAAAAGTGCCCTTTTTTCTGCCCTCCCTCAGAATTTACACAAAATAGTTTACACTACCAAAAACATAACAAGACCAATCAACTCGGATATTTGGTTACGTTACTTTGTTATGTTACATTTCACAAAACCCCGATTATTGGCGACGTTCCAGGTAGTTATGTCGCCTGGAACAATGGCACTGACCAGCACCGCTATAAGTTTAATAAGGAATTTAAAGAATGTTAGAAAAATTGTTTGTATATGATATTGATAATGTCGCTATCCAGCTATTTAGATATACTTTTGTTGGAGGTATAGCGTTTTTAGGAGATTTTGGAACTTTGTTTTTTATGACAGAGTATGTCAATCTAAATTATTTAATTTCTGCAGCTATTGCTTTTGTTATTGGATTAACAATTAACTACTTATTAAGTGTTAGTTGGGTGTTTTCAAAGAGAAAGTTAAATTCCCGATTTGTTGAATTTATAATCTATTCATTTATTGGCTTAATAGGTTTATGTTTGAACGAATCTTTTATGTGGATATTGACGGAAAAAATTCATTTTTATTACTTAGTTTCTAAAATTTGGACAACAGGTATTATTTATCTATGGAATTTTTCTGTGAGGAGATTTGTGCTGTTTACATAAATGGAGGAAATTATAAGTGAAAAAAGAGAAAAAGGCTTTGATTATAGGTACAGGTCCAGCTGGTTTAACTGCTGGATATGAATTGTTAACAAAGACAGATATAAAGCCTATTATTTTTGAAGCATCAAATTTCATTGGAGGCATATCAAAGACTGTTAATTATAAAGGAAACAGAATTGATATTGGAGGACATAGATTCTTTTCAAAGTCAGATATAGTTATGAAATGGTGGGAGAATATTTTTCCTATACAAGGAAGTCCTTCAAAAGATGATCTTATTTTAAATAGAAAAGTTAATTTATCTACAAAGCCTTTAGCTCCAGATCCAGAAAAAGTAGATAAAGTGATGTTAGTTAGAAATAGACTAAGTAGAATTTATTTTTTACATAAGTTTTTTGATTATCCTATTTCTTTAAAATGGTCAACATTTGCCAATCTTGGTTTGGTACGTGTTTTGAAAATAATAGTAAGCTATCTATATATTATTTGTTTTCCCATAAAGCCAGAAAAATCATTAGAAGATTTTTTTATAAATAGGTTTGGACGAGAGCTATATCTAACTTTTTTTAAAGATTATACAGAAAAAGTTTGGGGGATGCCATGTAATCAAATCAAGCCAGAATGGGGAGCACAAAGAATTAAGGGATTGTCAATTTCAAAGACAATTTTAAATGCTATAAAGGCTATTTTAAATAAAAATGACTCTATTCATCAAAAACAAATAGAGACTTCTTTGATTGAACGGTTTTTATATCCCAAATATGGTCCCGGTCAATTGTGGGAAGAAGTTGCATCTCAGATAAAAAAACGTGGTGGAGAGATTTTATTAAATCATAAGGTAGTAAAATTGCAAATCAATAATCAAAAAGTCGAAAAAATATACGTTCAAAAACAAGATTCAAATAAATTGATAGAATTTTCCGGAGATTATGTTTTTTCAACAATGCCGGTAAAGGAATTAATTATGAATATGGAACCTTCAGCACCTAAAGATGTACAGGAAGTAGCAAGTGGATTAAGTTATAGGGATTTTATTACAGTAGGATTATTAATTGAGAAATTAAAAATTAAAAATAACACCAACTATTCTACAATAAATAATATCATACCAGATAATTGGATATATATACAAGAACCAAAAGTAAAATTAGGTAGGATTCAAATTTTTAATAATTGGAGCCCTTACTTGGTTAAAGACCTCAACAAAGTTTGGTTAGGATTAGAATATTTTGCTAATGAAGGCGATGAATTATGGAGCAAATCTGATGAAGAGTTAGTCAATTTTGCTATAATAGAATTAATCAAAATATGTTTCATAGAAAAAGACGATGATGTTTTAGATTACGTAATTATAAGAACACCAAAAGCATACCCTGCATATTTTAGCACCTATGATAAATTTTATATAATCGTAGAATTTGTAGATAAAATTGAGAATTTATTTTTAATTGGACGAAATGGTATGCATCGTTACAACAATCAAGATCATTCAATGTTAACTGCCATAGCAGCAGTCAATAATATAGTTAATAACGTTAAATCAAAGGAGAATATTTGGTTAGTTAATGCTGAACAAAAATATCATGAGGAGAAATAATATAATTTTAGTTTTATTTGCTTATCTAATTTTAGGAATATTCCTATTACCTATATATCGTTACCAAATAAATGCTGATGGAATTTCTTATATTAGCATAGCCCAAAAATATTTAGATGGAGATTTTAAAGATGCTATTAACGGTTATTGGGGGCCATTATTTTCATGGCTGCTTATACCATTTTTGAGTATAGGTTTACCATCTTTATTATCATGCAAGATATTATCATTACTAATTGGCCTTTTTTTGCTTTATCAATATGCTTATTTTTTAAGAAAATTGAACATCCAGTCCAACCTTTTTTTATTGACCTTGGCCTGCAGTTCATTAATTACTTTGAGTTTTGCTTTTAGCGTAATAACTCCTGATTTGTTATTTGCAGCCATTGGAATATTATATTTGAATTTAATATTAGATGATGTTTACTTACAAGATAAACGGACATCTATTTTTATTGGGATTGTAGGTGGCTTATTATATTTAACTAAAGGTTATGGCCTTCCCTTTTTTATAACTAGTTTTATTGTCGTAACATTTTTTAATATTATTAAAATTGACGCTAAAAATTGGAAAATTATTATTTCAAATTTTTTGATTACTTTTTCCGTTTTTGGCTTGATTTCTGGTAGTTGGATACTCCTCATTAGTAGAAAATATGGATATTTTACTTTTAGCACCGCCAGTTATTATAATTTTTTATTAACGTATCCACACTCTCTTGGACTTCCTATGCATTGGATGGGATTATTATCACCACCTAACTGTACTGCAATCAGCATATGGGAAGATATAAGTTTTATTAACGTTCCAATCAAACACATAGATTTTTATGATAGAATGCTTTCATTTGTAAAAAATTTTCTAAGCAATTCATGTAACCTATCTGAAATATTATGCAAATATTCGATTCTTTCTCCAATTTTGATTTTAATCTCGATTATATCTTTCTCTAAATTTGGTATAGAAAATACAAACAAAAAAATATTCCTTGTTTATTTATTTATGTTTATACTAGTAGTCGGCTATTTAGTGATAATAATAGAATCTAGATATATATGGGTATCTTGTTTTTTGTTATTAGCAATTGGAAGTTATCTTTTAAATTGTATATATGAGATAAAATGGTTAAGACCTATTGCAATTCATTTTTTTACTTTAATTTTTTTTCTAAGTTTTTGTATACATCCTATCGTAAAACTGTATAAGAATAGGTTTGTTAGAAGGAATATTTTCCAAATTTCAACGCAATTGGAAAAAATGGGAATCAGAGGTAAGATTGCTTCTGATAAAAATTGGGGTAAAACCCTTTATTTGTCGTTTTATTTGCATAGTCAGTATTTTGGTGAAAAGGGTAAAGCGAATGATATAGTTTTTTTGCAACAAGTTTTGGCCAATCATATTGATTATTTATTTATTTATGATTTGCAAAGATCTAAAAATATATTGTCATCAAATGATTTTAAATTAATAACTAAAATTAATTATGGAAAAATAAAATTTGCCATTTACCAAAATTTATTACAAAGCAAAAAAAACTGTACTTACCCCCTTTATCAAGACAAAATTTGAGGGTGTATTTGGTGCACAGCTGCCTGATTGTGTTGGAGTTACCCCCACCGAGGGGAAGTTCCCCGTCCCAATCCAGATTTATTGCCACCGGCACGCACAGCCGGTTTAGATCTTCACGAGATTCAGACTGAATCCCGGATGCATTGATTCCTCATTGTGGTGCCTAACCGCCATTGTTTATATTACCGCTCTTTGAAATAGACTTTCCTTGGGATCAAATACCCCAGCGAAGAATGGAGACGGTCCATATCGTAGATGTTGAGATACCGATCAAGACAGGAGAAGGCCTCTTTGACATTGGGGTCCACCTTAGTCTATCACCACCGTCAGGTAAACAAAACCACCTCTCAAGTGTATATACGTCAGATTACTACACCAAACCTGATTGAAATAATTGATCTTCAGGCCTTGCTTCAGGGCTGGGGTCTTGACAGACTAATAATCATATTTATATTATTATGTTTAAATAGGTGTGGTTTAACTGGAGACCTTTTACGACGCCATCAAAAATAAAGACACAAAATAAATAATAGCCCCTTTCTC
>QNAY01000053.1 GCA_003645605.1 Thermodesulfobacteriota bacterium | reverse complement strand
GTTCATGTGTAATCGTACAGAGCGATCAGGCAAAACCAAGTTACATCGCTCTTTGATCTGTTGAGATACGGCGCGGCTTGAAGTTGGTTTGCCGGTTATGGCGTTAGCAGCAACCTGCTGGATCAATTCGGCCTTAATCTCCGGAGTAAATCGGTAATCCTGAATTTGGCCCTTTCGTTTATCAATCAACCAATAAACATCTCCTTCATGCATCTTCCCATTTAGGTCTCTGGTATGCCTTACAGAGAATCCAAGGACCTCAGACACCTCTTTGGGGGTAAGCAGACCGTTGTTTACAAAAGTGAGGAGAATTACTTTACACTGCAATAGATTTTTTCGAGGGATTATAATCTCCTGATTGTTACCGCCTAATTGAATGATAACGTTTTGCTCGGTCACGGCCAAAGATACCTTAACCGGAGCCTCGGTTGTCACTACTTTTTTATATGCTGATTTCCTTCTATCTTCAAATGCCAAAAGACCGTACTGATCTGCCCGCGTGAGAAAGGACAGAAAGGTTCCCATAGATATTTGTAAATATTGGGCGATATCCTCCCGCTTTGCCCCTAATAAAAACAGGGTGAAGCCGATAATCCGGGTGACGATTTTGACTCCAAGACCTTCATAAGCCTTCTCGATCCGTTTATTAGAATGGGTTTTCGAGAAGTGTAGGTCAATCGGGCAATTTGACATATGCAATCCCTCCTTCCTATATCATACGTTTTTGAGGGACAATAAACCTAACATATCTTATATGTCAAGGAAATAGTAGCAACCATGACTGATATTGTTTTCTATTATATATGATATTGTCGAAATATAGGGAGATTTTATCTTGCCAGCATTTGATGTAATATTTTTAATACGGTGCACTAGTCGTTGCTTTTCCTGATGATCATGAGTAACCAGCGCACAGGGTCGCTCTACAAAACCTCTTGACAACCCGATTTTTACTGTTATTAATGCGTCTGTGTCGCAATAAGTTTTTAGAGGGAAGTTGGGCTGACTTTGGATAAGGGGATTTATGCAACAAATGCCTTGTTCAAAGTAGCTAAGGGGTGCAGTTGTTGATTGTTATTTTAAGCAAAAACAAGATTGGTGTGCGCTCAAAGCCCTGTTGCCTGGCATTTCTCGTTCTTTCCTTCTTACTCACCTCCTCCGCGTTCCACCCAGCATGGTCCGCCCCGGCTGAGACCGGGGCGGACCGTCTTCTGGGCGGAGTTTCGGAAACCGTAGAGGTACGCAAGGAGACCCAGAAGGAAGAGGATGCATGGGCAGGAAAGAAGGCTGAACTCACGGCCAGGCTCAGATCTCTTGAGGCCGAGAGGGAACACCTGTCCGAGGTAAAAGACAGGACCATAAGGGCCATCGAAACCGAACAGGCCTTGATAGCCGAGGCGAAGCGTAAGATCAGGGAGGCAGCGCGAATAAGAGAAGGCCTCGAATCATATCTGGCCTCTGTAGTAACCGAGCTTGAAGCATTTATCCAACAAGACCTCCCTTTCTTAAAAGAGGAGCGCGAAGCGCGGCTGGCTTCCATCAGCGACACACTTTCCCATTCTGAAAAGACCGCAGCTGAAAAATACCGGCGGGTCATGGAAGCCCTTCAGGTTGAGACCGAATACGGATGGACCGTTGAGGTGTATCAGGAAACCGTGGATATTGAAGGGCAGCCGATCCCTATGGATATTTTTAGACTGGGCAGGCTTTCCCTGTTCTGCCAGAGCCCTGATGGAAAAATGGTAGGCCATTACGACAGAACAGCAGGGCAGTGGATAGAATTGCCCTCAAGGTACAGACAGAAAATCAACAAGGCCGTAGATATGGCCCGCAAACAGCGGACCGTTGATCTGGTCAGGCTTCCCATAGGCAGGATCGTGGTGCCATGAGATACGCTTTGATTCTCATGGGGATTTTCCTCTTTACTCTTCCTGCCTATGCACAGGACATGCGTGAAGCCACCATAAAGGCTAAGACCGACCGAGATGCTGCGCTGGCTGAAGCTGAGGAAAGTGCAAAACGGATAACCGGAAACCGGACCTCTCTTGAGAATGAAATTTCCCGGATCACGTCCGAGGTTAAGGGGCTCAAGGCCGATATCAAGGCCATGAGCAGCAAGCTGGAAAACCTGCGAAAAAAGAAGGCGGAGCTCGTGCAGCAGCAGTCGGGCGATGAAATGGACATGAGGGAGCTTGCCGGCACGGTAAGGGTCGTGGCCAGAGACCTGGAGGGCGTGCTTGAACAGTCCTTTTTCACTGCCCGTTTTCCAGAGCGTCTTAATGACGTCAGGCCTGTCCTGAACAAGGAACGCTTCCCTGGGCTGGACGACATGAAGGCCTTGACCGACCTTTTGTTGAAGGAGATGTCGCTTTCAGGGGAGGTGGTCCTGCGCTGGGATTCCTTTGTGGACCACAGCGGGACAATACGGGAAGGAAATATCCTGACCATTGGGAAATTCACCGCTGCTTATGAAGCGGGCGGCGACACTGGTTTTCTGAATTTTCCCCCGGGCAGTCATCAACTTTTTGCCCTGTCCGCACTTCCTTCACGGTCGGAGAGGAAGAACCTTTCGAAATACATGAAGGGAGAGACAGAGGACGTGACCCTCGACTTTTCCGGCGGTGCGGCGCTCCGGCAGATCACGCACAGGCCCACCCTGTTTGAGCGCATTAAACAAGGCGGCCCGATTGTGTGGCCCATTATGGCCATTGGTTTTTTTGCGCTTTTGATCGTTATCGAGCGTACGCTTTTTTTGGCCAGGGTCCATAAAAATACCGACCTGATTATGGGAAAAGTCAATGAGCATGCCTCAGAAGGAAGATGGAGGGAATGTGAGACCATCGTGAGCACCGGCCAGGGGCAGCCCTGCTCCAATGTCCTGAGATGTGGATTGGATGCCCGGAAAGAAGACAGGGAGAGCCTTGAGAGCATCCTCCAGGAAGGAGTTTTAAAGGAGGTCCCGCAGCTTGAACGATATTTGCCCGTGCTCAACATTCTGGCCGCAATTGCCCCGCTGCTGGGCCTTCTCGGCACTGTCACCGGGATGATCAGTACCTTTCACGTCATCACCCTTACGGCACCGGAGATCCCCGCATGATGGCAGGCGGCATCTCTGAGGCCCTGGTCACCACAATGCTGGTGGCCGTGGCCATCCCCATTATGCTTGCGCACACATTCCTCAGCCGCCGGGTGGATCACGTCATCGGAGACATGGAGGAAAAGGCCGTGGCCCTGACCAATATCATCATGCGAAATGGTCACTGATGGAATTCATTTCAAAGACATATGAATATCTCCTTCAGGGAGGACCGGTCATGGTCCCTCTCATCCTGACCTCCGTCTGGATGTGGGCGTTGATTCTGGAAAGGATGTTCTACTTTCGCAGGATGGGCCGCAGTGATCTCAGCCTTGGAGAGGCCGTTGAAGCGCTGAAAATACAAGGCACACTTCTTAAAACCGAAGGGCTTCGCAGCAGAATCGTCAATAATTTTCTAAAAAGGCGCACGGTCAGAAACCGGCTGGATAAGAGCCTCATTGAGCATGGGGCCATGCAGGAGCGCCTGATGCTCAAGCGCAACCTTTCGGTCATTGCCATACTGGCAGCTGTGGCTCCACTATTTGGTCTTCTGGGCACAATCACCGGGATGATGACCACCTTTGACGTGATAGGCATATTCGGCACGGGCAACGCCAAGGCTATGGCAGGGGGCATTTCAGAGGCCCTTATCACTACTCAGAGCGGTCTCCTGGTGGCCATTCCTGGGCTGTTCATGAGCGAGATGCTCAATCGCAGAAACAACCGCATGGAAGGCAGCCTGAATGAACTCGTGTTGACGCTCAAGAGGTATGTGTGAATGATAAGTATTCGCAGCAGATTGCGTCAGAGAGATGCAACCGCCGGGGTCAACATGGCCCCGCTCATCGATCTTGTTTTCCTGCTGCTGATATTCTTCATGGTTACTACCAGTTTCGTAAAGGAGACAGGGGTGGATGTGCAGCGTCCTACTGCCTCCACCGCGGTTCTCAAGGAAAGGGGCAACATCCTTATCGGAGTGGATTCAGATGGACGGGTCTTTTTTGAGAAAAAGCATATCGATATCCGGAGCGTGCGTGCCCATATTGAAAGATCCCTTGCGGAAAATCCGGAAGGAGCAGTCGTGATTGTGGCGGACAAGGGAAGCCGCACCGGCGTAGTAATCCGTGTAATGGATCAGTGCCGGTTGGCAGGGGCAAAGAATGTGAGCATCGCAGCATCCAGAGGTGAAGGAAATGTTTGAAAGGCCAATAAACGGAGTTGCACCTGCGGTTTCCATGGCCCTTCTGATTAACGTCTGCCTGTTTGCCCTTTTGCCCCTTCTGCTTGATAGAAACTCAGTCGAAAGGGCCTATGAGGAAATCACCTCGCTTAATTTTATAAGGATCAGACCTGAAATGGAAGAACCCCGGGAAGAGAAACCACCGGAAAGGGAAAAACCACCGCCCGAGGTCCTACCCAAGCTGAGTCAGCAGGTCCCTAAGCCCAGGCAACTCAAGCTGGAGATGCCTGATCTAAGCTTTGAGATAAACCCGAAACTCGACATGGGCATGGCGGTTGCGCCTCCGGAGCCTGAGCCGATTATGGATTTCTTCGATCAGGGTGAGGTGGACCAGTTACCCATGACTGTCTTCCGGATGAAACCGCTATATCCTTTCAGGGCCAAACGGCTCGGCATTGAGGGAAGTGTAAAGGTAAAGTTTCTCGTGGACGCGGCGGGCCGGGTGAACCGCGTGACCATACTCGAGTCAAACCCGCCGGGAATATTTGACGAAAGCGTGTTGAAGGCGCTTCCTTCCTGGAAATTTACTCCCGGAGAACTCGGCGGCAAGGCCGTAAACACATGGGTGTCTACAGTTATAGAATTCGATCTGGAGTAAGAGGGAAGACCGTGAATCCGCATAGAAAACTCCTTTACTGTCCATGGGAATTTTCCGCATGGTCAATATTCAGTGTCCAGCCGGTAAAGAGCATTACGAAATATATTATCTTGAGCCTTTGTGTTCTTTTTCTGCAGTGCGCTTTCCTGCCGTCAGCGGCCGCATGGGAACCCCCCAGGCTTTCCATGGCGGCCCACCGTGCCCTGTATAAGGCCCAGCAGGCAGTGGAGCTAAACAAGGACAATAGAGGGACTGCGGAAATTTTAAGGACGTTTATCAAAGAAAACCCGAAAAAAAATCATTATCTGCTGGAATTCCATCTGGCCAACTTTCTGACCTTGTCGGGCAAAAGCAGAGAGGCCCTTGCTCATTATAAAAAAACACTGGTATTAAACCCCGGCTATTCCGTGGCATGGCAGAATCTCGGGAAAATCCAACTTGATCTGGAGAACTACATCGAGGCTGGGGACGCCTTTCTCCAGGGGTATGAAACCAGTGAAACAAAGGATGGCTCCATCCTCTATTATGCCTCTGTCTCCTATCTGATAGGTAAAAAGGCAGGTAAGGCCCTTCCCCACCTGGAGCTCCTTGCCTCGGGAAAGGCAGGAAGTCCCAAATCCGAATGGCTTGAGGCCCTGTTAAGGGTTTACATGGATCTAAAACAGGATGATAAGGCCTTTAAGCTCATTCACCGGCTTCTTGAAGAACAAGGGGATGATCCACGCTGGAGGAAGCTTCTTGCCCAATTCCATTTGCAAAAAGGCGACTACTCGTACGCCGCGGAGGCCCTGACGATTTATTCCTATTTAACTGTCCCCAAGGAGCAGGAAATAGTGCTTCTCGGAGACCTCTACAACGTCATCGGAGTCCCTGTGAAGGCAGCCGGATATTATGAGAAGGCCACGAGCCTTTGTGGAAAGGCCGTCAAAAAGGAAAAACTTGCCTCGGCCTATATAGCGGCCCACAAGCAGGACAGAGCCATGGAAGTGCTCGATGAGGCCATCAGCCAAGAGCCGGATGCGAAACTCTGTTTCATGAAAGACCAACTGCTTTATGGCAAAAGAAACTTTGATTATGCTTATCACGCCTTTGAAAGGTGTGCCAAGCTAAATCCCAAGGACGGTAGACCTCACGTCATGATGGGCTACTGCGCCTTGCAGCAGGACAACATAAAATCGGCCAGGAAGGCCTTTCAAAAGGCAAGCCGTTTTACCAAACAGAAAAAGGATGCCGAACGAATGCTGGTGCAGTTGGCCAAATGGAAATAATCCAGTTGAGAATTTTCTATGGACCAAGAAAACGAACTGGTTATTCAACTTTACGAGAATCGTTATCGCAGCCTTTATCATTTCTTTTTAAAAAAGCTTGGGTCTCATGAAGATGCTGCGGATGGAGCCCAGGAAGTATTCATGAGACTAATTCGCTATAACGGCACAGCCAAGCTGGATTTCCCGGATGCGTATATCTGGCGGACCACGCAGAACCTGGTCAGGGAAATCAAGCGCAGGCGGGCCGTTCGTGCCCGCTGCATGGCCACTGAGGCCGATAAACAAGTTTTTTCACAAGCCCTTGGCCCTGAGAAGGCCTTGGAAATTCAACAAACACGTGACAATGCCCTCCGTGTTCTCAACGAACTTCCGGCCCGGTGCAAAGAGGTGTTCATCATGCACCGCTTCAAAGGTCTGTCTCACAAAGAAATCGCCAGGCAGTTGAATATCTCACCCAAGACCGTTGAAAATCATATGGTCAACCCCCTTCTCTTTCTTCGCAAACGTCTGCCCTGACCCCTTTTTTCTCTCCCAACCTGTTTTAAAGTAAGTAAGAAGGAACATCTTCTAACCCGAGGGCCAGCCACATGGGTTTATAGTTAGGGAAAGATGCCAGAAGATGTTTCGATTTTTCTTTTAATATTCGCATGTTAATGCGCTCTTTGTTCAGCTTGATCTCAGCCATGACAATTATTTTCTCAAGATCATTTATGGCCACAAGATCGATTTCATCAAGATTTTTTTTGTCCCAGTATGAGCCGATCCGATTATAGTCACCGGTTAAGGAAAAAAGATCCTGAAAAAAACGCTCGAGAAGGCGTCCGCAGTATGTCTGGTAATCACGCTTGAGTACCTGTTTTATATAATTAAAATTGCCTGCCTCAACAGCGCTCCAGTTTCGATGAATAAAGCGGAACCAGAATTTCAGGAAATGATCATTAAGTCTATATTTGAGCAGCCTGCCGCTCGGCTTGGCATTTATCGGCCGCACTCTCTCAATCAAGTTGTAATCATCTTCGAGCCGAGCCAGATATCCACCTATTTTTCGCTCCATAATTGATTCGATTTCGCTACGGCCGGTTTTGCCCATACTGATCAATTCGAGAATGGAAAAATAAGTTCCATATTCTTTGCCGAATTCTTCAATCAGTAGATTTTTTCCTTCCTGGAGAAAAGGGGAATAGTCCGCTACCATAAAGTCGATCATGTCGTCGAAGGAACCGTCGGTATTAGTGGCCAGGATGTCCATATATTTCGGCATGCCACCGGTGAGGACATACCAGTCAAAAAGAGTGGCTGGTTCCGGCCGATTATAGTCGGCCAGGATATGGCTGATTGTCATTATAGAGAATGGCTTCAGGTAAAGTATTCGATCAGCTCTGCCAAAGAGAGGCTCTTTTGAGTTTTGAAAAATCTTGTTTATCAGGGAGTAGACCGAGCCGATGCAGATCAGGTTGAGTTGGGACTGATCTTTATTAATGTCCCACAGGTGCTGAATTTCCGAATAGATGGCTGTGTTGATCGCGTAAAATTCCTGAAATTCATCCAGGATCAGAG
>QNAY01000052.1 GCA_003645605.1 Thermodesulfobacteriota bacterium | reverse complement strand
TACCTTGTGTGAATTCTTTACCTCGAAATGACATTGGCACAACCCTATATAAAATTTAGCAACAATCCCCACATTTTATAGAATTTGTAGGCTATTACAATAGGGTTGTCAAGCAAAAAATATTAAGTCATATGGAATACGCTATAGCTGTTAGCCATTAGGGTTTAGCTTTAAACTAATAGCTAACCGCTAAAGGCTAACCGCTCAATTTAGGTATTACTTTTAATGTTGACACTGATGGCCTTCCTCGCCGTGTCCTTGACATGTGGGGCCTGTTATACCCTTGAGGCGATTGGCAAGTAAATCCTCCATCAACCGCGCAGGGTCCGTGGTGGTCACACCTGCAATGACTTGTATCCCGGCAGCCTCTATTAACTCTACTGCCCTGCCTCCGATTCCTCCACATATTAAATGTGTGGTTCCCAATTCGTGAAGCCATTGCGGCAGAGAGCCCGGCTCGTGGGGAGGAGGTACAAGGAGTTGGGTTTTTGCGATATTTCCATTCTCAACATCTATTATAGCAAATTGGACTGCATGGCCGAAATGGCTGCTCAGCATCCCGTTTTCAATTGGTATCGCGATTTTCATGTATTTGATTCCTCTTTCTTTTCCTTATTCTCTTCAGTTAGGGCCTGTGTGACATTGATTACGTTTCTCCCAATTTTTTTAAAGGCGTCTGCTGTATGGCTGTTGGGGTATGAAGCAACAATCGGCCGTCCGGCATCTCCTGTGGTGACAACCCTCGGATCAACAGGGATGCGTCCGAGGAAGGGAATATCCAACTCTTTAGCCAGCTTCTCTCCGCCGCCTTTTTTAAAAATGTCTATGGCCTTGCCGCAGTGTGGACAGATCATGCCACTCATGTTTTCTACAATACCTAAGACCGGCATATTTATTTGTTTACAGAAGCTTATAGATTTTCTGACATCCAGAAGTGATACCTCCTGGGGCGTAGTTACTACTACTGCATAGGCATCTGATATAGTCTGAGCCACAGTCATCGGCTCGTCACCCGTCCCCGGTGGCGCGTCAATTATCAGATAGTCAAGCTTTCCCCACTCGATTTCGTAAACAAACTGCCTTATAGCAGATGTCTTGAGGGGCCCACGCCATATGACTGCAGAGTCTTTTGTGGGCAAAAGGGGTTCTATAGACATAAACTTCAGGTTGGGCGAGTAGTAAACAGGTCCAACCGTGCCATCCGGCCGCTGTTGAAGCTCTCCCTTTTCAACACCCAACATCTTGGGCACATTAGGCCCGTGCAGATCTACATCCAGGAGACCCACATAATAATTTTCAAGGGAAAGCCCGATTGCCAGGTTTATGGATACAGTGCTTTTCCCAACACCGCCCTTGCCACTCATTACCATGATTTTATTGTCTATGTTCCGTAGTTTTTCTTTAATCCTTTCGTCCTGCTCCTCAAGAACAGGATTTGTCATAGGATTTGCTGGTTTTTCCTTCAATCGTTTATTCTCCCTATAATTTAATTCTTTTGGCCAAAATCCTGCAGCCACAGTTAAACATGATGACTAATTTATCCTATTAACGGATATTTTGCACCATGCACTTTTACTTTTTCTTCTGATTAAGGGCAATCTTTTCTAATTTTTTCCAAATTTCTCTTATAGCCATAGCACCCGGTCCGTCTGAGTTTTCTACCAGGGGTCTGCCCGCAACCACGCTTGACACGGCCTCGGGATCAAAGGGAATCAGACCCAACATGGAAATTTGTCTTTTTAAACAGGTCTCCTGGATTTTTTCTGCAACTTCCCGGTTCAGGTCTGATTTATTTATACATACGCATGTAGGGAGCTTAAAGTGTTCCGCAAGATCTACCACGCGGTTGAGGTCATGGAGTCCGGATGTCGTCGGTTCTGTAACTACGAGTATCAGGTCAGCGCCGGCAAGAGATGCTATCACAGGACAGCCGATGCCGGGTGATCCATCAACCAGTATCCAATCGGCCTTTATTTCCTCAGCAATGGCCCTGGTCTCTTTTTTTACCAGGCTGACCAGCTTTCCTGAATTTTCTTCCCCCATGCCGAGTTGAGCATGGACCATTGGCCCGTAATCAGTATCTGAAATAAACCATGAACCGCATAGATTGTCCTTGAGGTTTATGGCCTCTTCCGGGCAAAATTCAGCACAGACTCCGCATCCTTCACAGGACAGGGGATCAACCTCCGCTGATTCGAGGGTTGTTATTGCATCAAACTGACAAATTTCTTCACAGATCCCGCATGCCGTACACAATGATGGATCCACTTCTGCGGTTACACCGGACCAGAACTCTGTTTCCTTTTTGATTTTTGGATTAAGCAGCAGGTGCAGATCTGCGGCATCTACGTCACAGTCAGCCAGGACTGTATTGGGTACGAGCGCTGCCAGAGAACCAACCACCGTAGTTTTCCCGGTGCCTCCTTTACCGCTCAAGATCAGGATTTCCCTCATTGTACAAGTTCCTCCAGTAAGGACTCAAAGCTGCTGCGCAGGTCCGGCCGGCTTACAATAAGGGGCTCTCCTCTGGCGTAACCTTCGGCAATCCTACGGTCAAATGGGATATTTAGATGTATAGGTATATTTTCCTGTCTGCACCACGTCCCAACATCTCCATTTCCCAAGTCTGAGCGGTTAAGGATTACACCAAAGGACCGCTTGAGCTTTCTGAGCATTCCCACTGCCAGTTTGAGGTCATAGAGGCCAAAGGGCGTGGGTTCGGTAACAAGCAATGTATAGTCTGCATCATTCACAGTGGCGATCACCGGGCATGAGGTGCCCGGCGGCGAATCCAGAATAACCAGGCATTCGGACGAGGTTTCCGCCTCTGCCTTTACTGCCTTTATGAGAGGCGGGGACATGGCTTCGCCTATCCTTAATGTGCCTTGCACAAAGGATATTCCGTTGGCATGGCCTTTTTCGACAAACCCGATCTCCCGTTCTGTTTCAGCCAGAGCATCCTCAGGGCAGATCAGAAAGCAGCCCCGGCAGGAGTGGCAAAGTTCAGGGAAGGTCATTATAATTTTATTAAAAACCGTAATAGCATTAAATCTGCATATGTCACGGCACTTGCCGCAATATGTGCAATTGCTCTCAATTACAGATGGGATGGTGAGAGTGCATCGATTTTTTTGTTCGATCGAAGGGCTAAAAAAGATGTGGGCATTTGGTTCCTCCACATCGCAGTCCAGGAGCTGAACAGGTCCCTTAGCTGCCAAAGCCAGGCTTACTGAGACTGTAGTCTTGCCGGTCCCACCCTTTCCACTTGCCACTGCAAGTTTCATAATAATTTCCTTATTCTTATCTGTCCTTAAGAGCCTTAACTTTCTGAGTCTTCGCCCATGCCACTGCCCATTCCGCTACCGCCGCCCATTCCGCCGCCGCCTCCTCCGCCCATTCCGCGACCGCCGCCGCCGATTCCACGACCTTTGCATCCTCCTCCCATTCCACGACCTCCGCCGCCGATTCCACGACCTCTGCCTCCGCCACCCATTCCACGGCCGCCGCCTCCCATGCCGCGGCCTCCAAACGATGGATCAAAGGTTTTGCCTGAATTTGCCGCAGCACTGGGACCTTTGTCCGGTGATGAAATCGTCCCCTTTCTATACTGTTCTATAGCTTCCCCGACAGTTCCGCTTACGTTTGAGATCATTTTGATTCCACTAGCCTGAAGAACTTCAAAGGCCTTTGGTCCTATTTGTCCTGTCAAGACCGTCTGAGCACCTGATCCGGCTACAAGAGTGGCGGCATTAATACCTGCTCCCTGGGCGGCATTCTGGGCTGCCAAGTTATCGATAACGTTGACAATGTTTCCTGATTCCGTGTCCGCTATTATAAAATAGCCGGCTCTGCCAAACCTGGGGTCTATTGCAGAGTCCAGGTCTTTTCCAGTTGCACTGATCGCGATTTTCATATGATTTTCTCCTTTTTATTTTTGGCAATAATTTTTCGTATCTGTTGTGTACATTTTTTCAATAAAGGTGTTACTTTCCTGCGACTTAGCTCAGAGCCGTTCTTCTATATTACTTTTTCAGATTTTATTCAATGGCGACATAAGATTTGCGGGATTTTTTTATATTTTATTTCATATAATTTATAAAAAATAAAGTCAGATTTTATTAAATATGATTCTCATTTATAAAAATCTATGATTCTTATAACTATAGGTAAATATTCATAATGTAGTTAAATTACACAATTTTTTCTTAAGAGGTTCCAAATCAGGAAGCTGGTTAAAGGAAAGTCTGCTTTAATTAATTGCAAACTAGTCTCTATAATAATTTGTAAAATATGTCCGGTTTGGTATTTTGTCAATAGTTTTTTTGAGCGTATGATCTTTTCTGATAGCAGTAATATCAGAAATTTTTGGCATGATATGAAGGCTGCCGGATTTTTTATACTTTTATGGCATTGGGCCCTATCCGACTCCGGCCATGGGTACCAGATTTGAAGTTTCCGGCCGGATGTTTTTTGCATTTTTGATGACAACATGCTATTCAAAAATACAGAAAAATGGGATGGTTCCCTACGCTGTGATATATAGGAAATATTTGTGGGCGTCCTTCATTCATCAGTTTACGCTTTTTTCGAAAAAGCGTATATTGTCGAAATGAATGCTATTGTAGTTGGGCAAAGCGTAGCGTGCCCAACAAATCGGCTACCAAAATACAAAATCAACAAAGTGTAAACTATTTGTGGGATAATATGAAGGATGCCTCTTTGTGGAAGCTATATTTGCATTTTTGTATGTTACTTGCTGGATTGTTCCAACAGGATGCATGGCCGCAACTCAACATAGGCAATTATGCTGTCATTATAATCCACAAATAACTCATTCAGCTATCACATAATAGGGAACCATCCCAGAAATTTACTTTATACAGTTTTTGTTCTTGACAATGGGGTCTACCTTATAACACGGGAGGAAAAATTATGGAAAAGGGTGAAAAACTGGTAGTTATTGGCTGTGGCGGTGCTGGCGGTCCTGCCGCAATGTTGGCAAAGAAACTTATGCCGGATGTTGATGTAACCATTATTCGGAAAGAAGAACGTTTTATCGTTAGGTGAGCTTTGCCTCATGTTGTGGCCGGTCTGGCCACTGTTGATTCCATTACAAATCCGGGTGCTATGTTCAAAAAAGCAGGTATTACTGACATTATTACAGAAGTAACCCACGTGGATACTGAAAAAAAGATAGTCGAGTTATCAAATAGCACTTCTATTGATTATGACAAGATCATCCTAGGAACCGGGGCAAACCAAGTGATACCTGAATTTGAAGGGGTTGACCTTGAGGGAGTATTCACTTTAAGAGGCGTACCGGATGCAGAAAGAATAACAAGTTTTATGGAAGAGAAAAAGGCCAAAAACCTTGTTTTCATAGGAACAGGATTTATTAATCTTGAACTGGCGGCATTGCTTTCGGAAAGCAAACCGGATTACTACAATTTAACAATTATTAAGTATATGACTTTAGGACCCCCTCTAGCCCTTATGCTTGATGCGGACATGGCGATCAAGATACAGGAGCGCATGGTTGAGAAGGGCCTCAATATGAAGATGGAGTCCAGGGCTACAAGGATTCTGGGCCGGAATGGAATAGTTACAGGCGTGGAACTTGAAACCGGCGAAAAAATCGATGCAGATATAGTCATGGTTTCAGTGGGTGCAAGGCCGAATCTGGAATTGGCAAAGGATATGAACCTCGAACTTGGAAAGTTCGGCGTCAAGGTGAATAAATATCTGGAAACATCAAATCCGGATATCCTTGCAGGTGGAGATTGCGTTGAAAAAATTCATTTTGTGACCAAAAAACCGACATCTTCGCTACTGCGTGGCCCTTCAGTTATTCAAGGACGTCTTGCAGCCAAAAGACTGGCAGGATATGAAATTGAATTTCCAGGAGTATTAAACAACTCTGCGGTCAGAATCTTTGACAAATATATAGCTGCTACAGGCTTGACAGATAATCGGGCACAAAAGGAGGGATTTGAAACTGTCAACGCTGTAGTAAATTCCAGAAGTAAGCATGGTATGATACCAGGTGTCAAACCCTGGACCCTAAAGCTTGTCTTTGACAGAGAGACTCAAAGGCTGCTGGGTGGACAGATTATCAGTGATTGTGGTGCACCTGTGAAGGAGATCGATACGATCAATGCCCTGATCATGGGTGAAAAAACCATCCCTGAATTAACCACATTTATGTGCGCGGGAAATCCCGACTGTTCCTCTGAACCGAGCCTTGAACCTATTACAGTCGCTGCGGAGCAAGCGCTACAGAAATTAAAGTAAAGACAAACAAAAGCATTCACCACAGATCGCGGAGTACACAGAGAAAACTTTTTTGTTGAATTTATGTGTTCTCTGCAGTCTGTGGTGAATCTTGTTTTCTGTCCTTCTCTGCAATCAGCGATTCAGTTTTTTGACTACTACTTCCACTGCCATCAAAAAAGGATATGTGATCGGTGATCCTGTAAGGAGCGGATGAGTTCCGATCTGTGCTGTGAGCGCAGAATAAACAGTCATCCTATTCTGGATGATAATGCTGATAAAATTGATAAGTTCGCCTGTGCCTCCTCCGCCGATAACCGAACCGCCGAGCAACAAACCGGATTTGCGGCTGGCTATAAGCTTTATAACCTGTTTTTCGGCCCCGGGTAATGTTCCTGGATGTTTGAAAATTCCTTCAAAAGTCCCTGTTACTACATCAAAGCCCTCTTTTTTTGCCTGATTTTCAGTTATGCCTGCTGCACCAAAAGCCGTATCTCCTATGGCAGTACAAAATATCGGAATCGTCCCATTAAATGTCTTCATAAAGGCTATATTATATAGATTCATACCGGCAATTCTTGCTTCCACGCATGCTGTTGAAGCAAGCATAAGTCCTGTCTTTCTTCTCAAGAGAAAATCATATTTTGCAGCACAATCGCCCACAGCAAAAATATCAGTATTTTTTTCCGTGCGCATATATTCATCCACCCTGATAAAGCCCATATCATTGAGTTCCAGGCCCGATTTTTCCGCAAAAGCTGTGTTTGGTCTATATCCAGTGGATAAGACCACAGCATCCACATCGATTTTTTCGTCGTTATTTAACAGGACTCCGGCAGCTTTTTTATCTCCCAAAATTTCTTTAACACCGCTTCCTGCCTTTATGTTGATTCCTCTCGATATAAGAGTTTCCTCAGCTTGAATCGCGAGTTCCCCATCAAAAGCAAGGGATAAAATATGAGGCAAAAGTTCAACTATAGTCACATTTTTGTCCAGTTTCCCAAGTTCGTCAGCGACCTCAACACCGATAAAACCGCCGCCTATGACAGCAATGTTTTTACATCCGTCAAGTTTTTCCTTAACACCATCCAGATATTTTTTATCTTTTGGTATTAAAAAAACATTTTCAAGATCAGCTCCTTTCAACCATCCAGGCACAGCAGGCGTTGAGCCTGTTGCTATAATAAGTTTTTCAAAGCTGGTTTCTTTACCGTCTACGGTCTTACAGGTTTTGTTCTCCGTATCAATTTTTTCAACTTCACCTATTTGAATTTTTACACCTGTATTTTCCAGGGGAGCATCAGGTATGACATTTTTATCACTTGATTTAAGCGTGCCGAATATATACGGAATCCCGCAAGGCACAAGAACCTTTGCCTCCTT
Organism: Thermodesulfobacteriota bacterium; assembly: GCA_003645605.1. Lineage (GTDB taxonomy): Bacteria > Desulfobacterota > Dissulfuribacteria > Dissulfuribacterales > UBA3076 > UBA3076. Next base: position 100 of record QNAY01000052.1, on the reverse strand, counting down.
TCTTATCACCACAACTTCCTTGTCAGGATAAAAAGATTTTGCGGTCCTTGCAGCCACAATACCTGCTGCACTCCCTCCGATTACAAGCACATCTGTTTTT
>QNAY01000051.1 GCA_003645605.1 Thermodesulfobacteriota bacterium | reverse complement strand
TCTTCCATTCCGCCCATGGTCTATCTTCCATTCCGCCCATGGTCTATCTTCCATTGCCACCAGTGCCTCAATTAAGTTTTGAGTCCAAAGGCTTTCACATTTGCGGTCATTAAATACGCTCTGGATATCCTGTATAAGCATTACCCGTGCTGAATCATCTTCCTTGCCGGCCTCATTCTCTTTCATGAATTCCCGTGCGCTCTTACCCCATCCATCGCTTGCCAAATCTGCTATTGCGACTAATGGTCCCCAGTTGTCTAAGGCCCTATCGTTATCTATTGGTGGTAGCTGTGGGACGGCCGCCTTGAGCCGATCCAGGTTATCAATGGCCCATCGCTTGCACTTCCGTCGCAGGTCAAGACACTCGTCATCAAAGTCCAAGCCAAGACGTTTGACTGTCTCAGTAGGTAGCTTTCTCTTGAGGCTGATAACGATTGCCCGATCATCTAATGTAGACGGTAGCTTCCCTATTAGAGCAATTGCTTTTGGGCACCATGTTGAAAAGCGTTCAGGCTCATTTGTCTCAGAATTACACCTGATAACAAAGGCATTTTTAACGGTGTGCCCAGAGTTCAGGACACCCCGGAGCTCGTCATTATTTGGTAAGAAAGTGTCAGCCTCATCTATCAGGAAGCATGGTTGGCATTTTTCAATAACTCTGTAGACAGTAGCAGACGTCAGGTTGCATGAAGGGAAGGCGCGATGCGCCAGGGCGGAGAGCACTTCTAAAAGGCGGGTTTTCCCACACCTCTTTTCAGGTGATTTGAGTTCAAGGACCGGGAGTATCCTAAATGCATTATAAGAATATGTCAGGAGCGTCCAGAGACTAAAGGCTACAGCCGACCCCGCAGGCATGATAACGTAATCAAGTACTACCTTATATATGGTGTCCAGGAGTTCGCCCCCGACGACAGGCTCAGGCCATGGCTCCAACTCCTCAACCAGGGACTTTGCCTTGTCGGGACTGTTGGTTTTCTGTAATTTCTCAACCTCTGCATCAAGGGTACCAATACGAACGTTAAGTTTTTTCGCCATGGCTACACGTTGTTGCTCGTACTCAAATGGGGAGAGGCTTGCCAGATGCTCGGCGGTCTTCTGTGCTACATCAGGTGGGTTGGGTGGCTGCCCTACCTGTTGTGGTGTCCATGTCCCAGTGTAAATCTCGTGACAGTTGGATATGGCCGTTTCAATTGTCGCTTGCCCATACGTTCGGCCATCCCCAAAATGCTTCCTGTCCCATTTCGGTCGCATAAGGCGGGACCCCCGGAAAATAACATCCATTCGCCCGGCATCTTTGGCAAACCAAAATGCAAGCTGGTTACAAAAAGCTTGATCTGCTTCGCTTTGAGAAGGGTATCCCGCTTCCTGCCACTGGCCTTTGAATAGCAAGTTGAATTTGTGGCCGTTCCCAGCATTGATAGCTTTCTGAATTAGTTCTGCGTCGCTCTCAGTCACCTGTGGTAAAGAGAAAGGACGCAGCGCCTGTGCTGCTTTTTCTTTTTTGAAGTATTTTAATAAAAGGGCATCAATGGCGTTCTGAGCGGGTCTGATATCGTGCGGTGTGCTCTCAAGGCGGTTTCCTGTAACGGTGAAAAACCTAAGTTGATCGTAAATCTCAATCTGTCCCTTTTTCCGGCCGCCCTCCGGTAACTGCCCCTTTACGATTATATGAAGGCCGGTGCCCGAAGGACTGATTTCCGTATAACTCTGGAAATTCTCTTTTTCCTTTTGTGCCCACAGCTCAATGAATCCAGTTTTAGGATTTCGGCATTTATCAAGATCTATCCCACAGTAGGGGTCATTTTCAGTAAAGACGAAACCGATACCGGATACCTTGCCTTTATTATATCGGCTCAATGCATCCTGGGAGCTGCTCCAGGTCTTTTCGTTACTGTGAGAGGCACCCGCGCCGGTTCTGGAGCAAATAGGAATTTTATTTATCTTCCCATTGTCTTTAGGCTCGGCTTGCCAATTCACCCACTGAGAGCGCGCAATAATTTCTTGAGGGATATTATCTTGACAAATGGCTGGGGAAGGCATATTTTGCGGACATCCATCAACATTTTCCCCTGCTCTCGGTCCCTCAGCTGCGGGCTTTTCTTTTTTATTCATTTCAAGTCCTCTGGGGTAATTTTTTGCGCTTCCATATATTTCAGGACATCATCTATGTTGTAACGAATGGCTTTGCCTAATTTTGAATATGGAAAACTTCGCCCCTGAAACCTCCAATTTCTTAAAGTCTGGACTGCGAGGCCAGTGATCCTTGCCACCTCAAATTCGTTCACATATTTTGCCATTTTTAAAACTCCTTCATTTTTTTTGGGTTTTCTTCTGTTTGTTTGAGCTTTTCTAAATATAACTCTTTGAAATAATAAAGAAATTCCCGTATAGCGTATGAAGTGGTTTTTGTCGTAGACGGGTATTTAATTTGTGGGTAACTAACTGATTTATAAGGATTAAAAAAATTAAACTCCCGTGTAGCGCAGAAAACAGTTTTCTTCTCGTAGACGGGTATTTAACTTTCTTTATTTTCAGGAACTTATGAGCGAATTGTGAATTAAATACCCGTGGACAATTTTTGTCGTAGACGGGTATTTAATTTGAAAAAAACTTAACGAATTTTGTCGCGGGGATTAACAGGTTGGAACTTACTCGCTGTTACCATTTTTTGGTCTTCGCCCTGGTACGCGATTGGGACACAAGTCATTTATCCATTTTCGGATAGTTTTCTCTTTGTAGGCTTTATCTTCACAAACTCCAATGGTGATTTCGTCTCGTTGGATCATGTCAGCGATAGTCATGGTCGGGTTTTTCTTCCAAAGAGATTTGGCAACTTTCCGGCATTGCTTTTTATGTCTCTGGACTGGGGTAAGTTTCTTTTTAGGTGATTTCACTTGGGGCTGTTCCGTGGTCATTTGAGCCGGTATTTTTGGCGGTCCCGCCAGCCGGTTAACTTCTTCCACTTTGTAAATATAAGTAAGAAGCTCCTGAATAATTTGCTTCTCCTCTTCTTGTGAGCGCGGGATGTAGTCGGCCCAATTTCCACTTTCCTTGGAAAGTTCTTCTTTGATATCTTCAATTAGCTTTTTCACATCTTTGATTCTATCAATATGGATTAGTTTGATCTCTTCAAGTGTTTTGTGATGAATGGTAGGGTCTTCGAACACCCTGAGCGTTCTTCGTGATTCAATCAACAAAGATAGCAGGTCACTGTTCTCTTCCTTCAAGTTCTGCTTTGCCTCATGAAGCTTTTTTGCCTTTTGGGATTCCTTTTGTTTATCTGTAAGTTTTTTTTGCGGGGTGAGAATGTTCGTGTCTTTGGATACTGGCATGGGCTGATAAGGAACTATCAAATTTAATTGCAAGTTAAATTGCAAGTCTGCCAAGATAACTTCCGCCCTTTGAAGGAAGTCCTTCTTTTCCTGCATGGTGGGGGGAAGAACAGGTTCACCCAAATCAGAGCTGTAAGGCTGAAGACCTTTTTTAACTAATCCGAAAAGCTCGAAATCTCTGAGGTTCTTGTCAAGGATTATTCCCTTGCCAGAGATCCAATTCGTTGTAATTGCGGGCATCGTCACGCCTCCTGCAGCGTCCTGGTGAGAAGTCCGGGGAAAGCGGCCAGGAAAACCGCTTTATCGGGGTCGACTCCCTATCCCCGGAAAGGTGTTTAAAATCCTATCTTCCTCTTGGGCTTTGTTTCTACCTCCAATAGCTGTTTAATCGCGTCGAATACCACCGTGAATTGCTGGTCATACTTTCTTTCCATGGCTTCAATCTTCTCTCTCAATTCTTCATGAGTGGATAACATTTGCCTCAGTTGAGTGAAGGCTCTCATGATCTGGATATTGACCTGTATAGCCCTGTCGCTTTTGAGAACACTTGAAAGCATGGCCACTCCCTGTTCAGTGAATGCCATGGGAGGACGCCTTAAACCCATCTTGTCAGCATTGGACATCACAAATTGTGATCTCCAATTGGCGAACTCTTCCCTACTGAGTTCAAACATGAAATCAGGTGGAAACCGTTTAATGTTCCTTCTCACTGCCTGTTTTAACGCCCTCGTCTCAACCCGGTAAAGTTCTGCCAGGTCCCTGTCAAGTATGACCTTTATTTTTCGGATAAGGTAAATTTTTCCGACTATCCTTTCCACCGGCACAAGTTCACTCACAAGTTATCTCCTTTTCTTAAAGGGACAACCTTATTTCTTTTATGCATTGCTTGGTTAACCAACTCTCCAGCAAGGTCCGAAGCCTTCTTGAGAGTCTCATCTCTGAGGTGGGCATACCTTTGAGTCATCAACGGGCTCTTATGGGTAAGAAGTTTCTGCAGGGTGTACATATCCACCTTGCCCGAAGAGGCCAACATCGAAGCGTAGACATGACGCAGGCCATGCAGAGCCCTAAAATCCCTTGGAATGCCTGCCCGTTCTTTGATTTTATTCACCTGCTTTTTAATATCCGTTCGTTGTTGCCCCCCACGACCAGGGAAAACAAAGGGGCTATCACTTCTCGGGTGAGTCTCTACGGTCTCCCTTGCCGATTTATTCAAGGGTATCACTTGGTCTGGCCCGCCTTTGGGGTCCCTAATATGAATAAACCCACGGTCGAGGTCTATGTCGGTCCATCTGAGTTTGAATAGTTCGCCTCTCCGCATACCTGTGAAAAGAGCCATTTTCATCATATTTGCGGCCTGGATATTAGAATCTGTGTCTATTACCTCCAGGAGTCTGGACAATTGCTGTGGAGTCAGGTCTTCCGTTTTAATGTTATTCACCCTTGGCATCTCAACTGTAAAGCCAAGTCCCTGGCATAGATTCTTTTTGACGCCGAAATTAACGATCCTTCTGACAAGCTCCAGAACGTTCCTGACAGTTCCCGGGGCCTTAGTCTTCAATAGGCTTAGCCTCAACCGGTCAATATCTAATGGTAATAAGTATCGAGGTTCCTTATCTCCCAAAAGGGGGCTGACGTAGTTTTGGAACCGGTTTTCATCAGTGACAATGCCTTTTAATTCGGGCTTCCCGGCCTTGTACTCGGTCCATAGCCGGTTAAAGGTCCACCGGTTTGCCTTGGCCTGTTTTTGGGCGTCCTCAGCCTCCCTCAATTCCTTGCGTGACAAACGCTTGCCTTCAATTCTTTCAGCCCTATATCTGGCAGCCCTGGCAGGGGTCATATCATCGGCATATTGACGTCCAGCTTTCTCCTCGTGGACTTTGCCATTCTTTTTGAACACAGCGTAATAAACCCGCTCTGTACCCTTACCACCAATTCGTCTGGCTTCCCGGTAAAAAACCCCTGGATAACTGGTTCTTATGCGCTTGCTCATTTCTTTAATCCTTTCCAAAAATTCCAACTCTATTTCCAACCTCAATTATGAATATAAAGGTATTTTAAGGTAAGTCAAGAGAAAAGAGAAGTTAGAGAATGTTGTGAAATCAGGCAGTTTCGGAATGGTAGGGTAAATGCTGGTATATAAGGGCCTTAGTGCTCATAACCCGAAGGTCACAGGTTCAAATCCTGTCCCCGCTACCAATGATATCAAAGAGTTACAGGCTTTTGCTTGTAGCTCTTTTTTAGTTTTGTGCCCCTATTGCTAACCTTGCGCGTGATTTCTATGTGAAGCTTTGCCGAAAAAAAGATATCATATAGGCGGAGCAAGCGATATTATTCGGCAATCATGGCCCGCATTCGGTCCGAGGCATTCTGCGCGTGATCGGCAATATCGCCTATATGCTCTACCAACCTGACTAGATGAAATACTACCAACGCATCTTTGATGGTGGTGAAAATCTTGGATTTCAGTTCCCGTTCCAGATGATCGGCCTCTCTTTCATGTTGGCGGATATCCCGTATAAGGCTCTTCATCTTGGTCCTTTGCTCTGCGGACTTGCTCTTGAAATATTCTGTGGCAAGGGTTACCAGGACAGGCAGCTTTTCGATGGGCGGAATCACGGCTTCGACCAAGTCATGCATATCAGCAGCCAACTCGGGCGGAATACCCTCGGGCCGAAAGGATAACCAAAACAGGGCCTCCTCCACTTCATCCATGACCTTATCCTGCTCTCTGAGGTAATCAAAGAGCTGGAATTTATCGACCGGCATGAGGATGCCCCAAGGCAGATGGTTTCGAATGTTGCGCTTGATATCATCTGCCTTACTTTCTAAGCGGGCTACTTGGTCTGTCAAGACATCAAACCGTTCGTATTCCTTGCCGATATAGCAAACAGCAGCTTCCCTAAAAAGGTGGGCGCATTCTTTGACCTTGTCGGCGTGTTTCTGCAGATCTTCAAAAGGAGATTTGTGAAACATCTCGCTGATTAATAGGCGCATAAAATATTCCTCCTTAGAATATCTGTTTTACAATAATAAATTCATAATAAAAAGAGGGTAAGCACCTTATATATAAGCATAGATAGGACCATCGTAATAGGTATAGTCACAATCCATGAAAAACCGATATTCTTGAGAATACGCAGATCGAGCGCCTCTATGCCCCGCATGAGCCCCACGCCCACCACTGATCCTACCAGCACATGGGTGGTTGAAACCGGCAGGCCAAGGCGGGAACATAGCAGGATGGTAGTGGCTGCTCCGAATTGGGCACAAAATCCCCTGATCGGCGTAATCTCCGTAATATTTTTACCAATGGTGTCAAGAACACGGGTACCAAACATATAAAGTCCGCCGCCCACAGCGAGGCCGCCTACAAAAAGCATCCAGAACGGCACTTCCACCTGTAAGGCCACGGATTTTGTTGTAACCACGGAAAAGATGGCTGCAAGCGGACCGACTGCATTGGCCACATCATTGGCTCCATGGGCAAAGGCAATGTAACAGGATGTAAGTATTTGAAGCTGGGCAAAAAGGCATTCGGCAGGAGAGAATCCCTGGAGATTGGGTCCTAGTTCACATTTAGCGTGTACCTGCCAACGCACCCACTTTCGGCCAAACAGGGCCACCAGGGCCGCACAAGGAATGGTGAGCAACACCGTATAGAAAAAACCAAACTCTAGATGGAGATTCTTGAGACCTTTAAATATAAAGGAAAGTATGAGCACCAACACTACTAAAAAGATCATGACCGGCGCATAGTGAACCGCCGCTTCGTAGGGGTCCTTGGCAGCCATGACCTTTTTTTCAAGAAAATAGTAAATGCCTCCTGCAAACATGGCCCCTGCAACCGGTGAGATGACCCAACTGGCAGCAATACTGGTGATTTTGCCCCAACTGATAGCGCCGGCTCCCACACTTATTATCCCAAAGCCAAGCACAGCGCCTACAATGGCATGGGTGGTGGAGACAGGCAGACCCAAGAACGTAGCCAGATGCACACAGAGACCGGCTGTAATGAGTGCGGCAAACATCCCAATCATCAATTTGTCGGGCGCGTTCGCCAAGAGACTTGGGTCGATAATTCCCTTGCTGATAGTGCCGGTTACATACCCGCCGGCAAGTGAAGCACCGAGCACATTGGCAATAATCGATATTATTACCGCTTGCTTCAGGGTCAACGCCCGGGAGCCGACCGCAGTTCCCATGGCGTTGGCAAGGTCATTGGCACCGATATTGGCTGCCATGTAGAGACCGATTAGTGTGGCAATCGATAAGACAATGACATCGATGTTCATATCTTAGCTTTCATAAAAAGAGCACTTATTCAATAAAGTTCCTGCCACATTCCGGAGTAACTCAATAGTCTAATACATTTCATATCAGCTTACTTGTGTCAATCAATTTTTTCACTGATTCTTAGGACCCGTAAAGAAAAACATTTAGATTCCCCATGCACAAGATTTGACAATAAGGGGAAAAAATAGTTTAGCACATCTCCGGTAAGTTAGTGTTGAAAATGAAAAATTTCATAAAACAATACCTGATCCTTTGAAAGGATAATTCAATGCCAAGACGTGATGACATCAAAAAAATAATGATTATCAGCTCCGGGCCCATTGTCATAGGCCAGGCTTGCGAGTTTGATTATTCCGGTACCCAGGCCTGCAAGGCC
>QNAY01000050.1 GCA_003645605.1 Thermodesulfobacteriota bacterium | reverse complement strand
CCCCTCTTTTTGTCATTTCGACCGTAGGGAGAAATCTTTAATGCCTGTATTTTCAGTACGATAAGATTTCTCGCTTTGCTCGAAATGACAGTTTTGGTTAGTTTTCGTTCAGACACTACCTAAACGAAAAGGCCGTTTTCGTGAATCCTCACGAACTACAGTTGGGACACCCGCGCTGGAAGAGCTTTTTATTAACCCAGCGCATGCCATGTTTGAGTAAGGCCTCTTCGTCATTGGAGATGGCTTCTATCACCTCCTCAGACTCCATATGGCGATCAAGGTTAGGGCCTTCCAAGAAATATTCACGGAAACCATCAATATCATAGCATCCCATGTGAAATATATCGATCTGATCCGCGTTTAGATACGCTATCCCCGCCACTGTCTTGGCCTGAAGTATCTCCCCAAAGATATCATTCATTTCATTATATTGCTCAATGCCTTCATTTTCCTTCCAGCTCCTGACGGTCCATTCCTTTCCGTCCTGGAATCCCTCACAATCCGGCTCCCTTACAATATAATAGAATTCATCCACTCCCTCCCTGTCCCGGCTTCGACAGGCCATTCTGGCAAGGGGATAAGTGCGGCATGCACCAGGCCTGTCTTTATAAACCATACATCCTTTTCCCTCTTCCAAAAACGGGCATTTTAAATAGGGATCTTCCATTTTGAGCGACACTATTGGAAGCCCTGAATTCTGTCCGACGTATATGTTTGTATAACGTTTTAGAAAATCCGCAGACTTCATACCTAAATGATTTTTGAGCCTTAATATGTCATAAGGCATGAGGATCAGGCTTAAATCATAACAACAGTTTGTAAAACAGCCCTTATCCGGTGTGCAGGAAAAGCAGAAGGTGTCCTCATCTTTTAATTGTCTGGATTTGTCAATATAAGCTTCAGGTCCTTGAGACATGAATTGATTCTCCTATAAGATAAATTTTTAATTTTGCTGAAAGTACCCCATTCCCGGTGTTATTTCAATTTTTTCGTCCATGCGACCATTATAATACTTCCCAATATGCTCACAATCCACCTTATTTTTTGCCCAGAGAGTCTTGACAAGGGGGGGGGGGACTCATATAAAAACTGATAGTGGAAAAGTTGTTCGAGCGTACAAATGTACATATAAATGAGGCCTCTGAAAAGGATAATTAATATGGTCGAAAGAAAAAGCACAGCGGTACTTTTATTTTCTTTATTTATTCTGCTTAACTTGTTTTCGATCAGCTTAGGGGAAGAGGAAATTTACAATGTAGCCCCTCGATCATGTGCTGATTCCTCAAGTGATGCTCCATCACCGTCGCAAAATATCAATAGCCTTCAAGAAAAGCTCTCTATTCAGCCAGGACAAACAACGAGTGGCTATGAAGAAGATGAAACATTTGGGACTTACGAAGGGTATAATCTTGATCAGTATCTTTTCCGAGAAGAAGGGCCAATACGATTTCCTATCTACATTACTCATGTTTTTAGTAAGGATAAAACAAATTATGATGAGCTGATTATTGATCAGCCACAGTTGCTTTTAAGAGTCTGGGATATTGATGCAAACTGTGGTACTGCCTGTGATGGTTGTTGTGAAGTTGATAATGTATATATAAACGGTAATTTTATCGGGACCCTGGACGGAGCTGACCAGAGCTGGAGTACAGTTAGACTTGATATACCAATCGAGTGGTTTCAGGATGGTAAAGTCAAGGATGCAACCTATAATGGACCAGGAACCGATCCAACTCCTGGTGAAAACTGGATAGAGATAGATATTAATACGACTCCTTGCTATAAAGATGGCCAGAGTTGTTGGGCAGTTGAAACCGACTATGGAGAAATGCAGGTTAAGGGGATGAGACCTGCAGCATTGATCCATGGTATGAATCTTAGCGTCTTGCCAGGAGGTTCTCCTAACAGTTGGAATGTATTCAGGACTTATATTCCTGGTGATCTAAGCGAAGTTTATCGGCTAGATGGAAATGGAGCAGTTGCTAATAATGCCAGAACGGTACAAACATATATTGATCAAACACTTAAAGGTTTTGCTGTTAAAATAATAAATATTGTTGCTCATAGTAAAGGTGGGCTCGATTCTACTGAAGCTATTATCGGCCGTGGAGATAAAATTGACAACATAATAACACTAGGCTCACCCCTTTTGGGAACTGAATATGCTGATCATATGTATACTAAACATCGCTGGGCTTTTCCACGATCAGACGAAATATGTCTTAATGATTTGCGTACAGTAACGCGAGAAACATATTATCATAGCAGAACTACTCCTGAGCCAGGTGTTAACTATTATCACTTTGCAGGAAATAGGTATACAGCAGAGGAGTCAGAATGTCCTTTGCCTTTATGTGATACACAGATATTTAATGTCAGGAACGATAAATACGTTCCTGTAAATAAAACATTTCCGACATGGACAACGCAGTCTGATCAGATTGGACCATATGAGCATTCTGAGATGTTATCAAAAAATGATGTAGGTGAATGGACTGTTAATTTAATGAGAACTTCAGTTACGGGATCTTATGCCGCAACGAGTATTCATAAATCAGAAAGTCATAAAATCAATACTACAGAAAAATCTATTCAAGCAGTATCAACTGGTACACAGTCTACTTATTCTATATATGATTCTTTAACATCTGGTGGAATAAAGACTTTTCAAATTCCTATCGATTCATCTGTATCAGTAAGTAAGTTTTTCATAACCTATAAAGCAACAACAAATTTTGATTTGGTACTCGTTAAACCTAATGGACTAAGAATTGACACGCCAGACTTTAAAGGTAGTTTTATACCTGGTGGAAATTTAGCAGGAGTTTTTTACAATATTTCTAGTCCAATACCAGGGCTATGGCTTATGGAAGTGCATGCAAACACTGATGGAGAAATTCAAGGTGCTGCAGAGCTAAGCACAGCGCTTATTTTGAATGTTACTACAGATAAAGATTCATATTCTTATGGAGAACCTATTTCTCTTACAGCAACGCTTATGAAAAATAGTATTCCTTTTACAGAGGCTAGTGTAGTAGCTTATTTAACCACTCTCAGTGGATTTTCTGATAGTGTAACACTCGTAGATAATGGAGGTGGAACATATAGTATTATTTATACTTCTCCAATAGGTGGTTACTTTACAATAAAAGTTGACGCAGAAAGCCTTGCGGGTGAGAAATTTCAAAGAGAATCGAATGTTTTTATTACAGTTAATCCTCCTACTGCTAATATCGTTGATGTTATCTCAGAATCAGCCAATGATATTAACAACAATGATCTCTACGACAATCTAACCATCGAAACCAACATTCAGGTCAATACAGAGGGAGACTATACTATTATGGGGAGATTAGAAGATAGTATTGGAATGCTCATAGCTAATGCTTCATCTTCTCCACACCTTCTACTTGGTTCTCAAAATGTATCGTTAGTTTTTAATGGAAAAACTATTCGCAACTCCGGAAGGAACGGTCCTTATAACCTTAGTCAAGTTACTGTTCATGACCTTAGTCAACAAGGTCTTATTGCGGATACTAAAACTAACATATACTCAACAGCTCCATACAGTTTCTATGACTTTGAAGGGCCTGTTTTGGGATTTGGTTCTGGCTATGACTACGGGACTGATTCAGATGGAGATGGATTCTATAATACTTTAACTACAGAACTAGAAATATTTGTGAATCCAGGATATGCAAGTTCTTATACTTACAATGCCGAACTTCAAAATCTGAATGGCGCAGGTATAGAGTGGTATTCTAACCCATCTCAATATTTAGATGTTGGTCTCAATGTAATACAACTCATTTATTCTGGTGAAGCAATTGCGACAAGTGGATTGGATGGTCCATATCGAGTAGGAAATTTCCACCTCTATGATTTGAATAATTCAGATATTCAACTTTCAAGTTCCAGCGCCTATACAACTGCTAAATATCGTGTTTGTCAATTTCAAGGTGCAGACCCTTGTATTTACGATTTTGATGGAGATGGAGATGTAGATATAGTTGATATCATGCAAGTAGCTTCCCGATGGAATACCAGCATAGGTGATCCAACTTATGATTTAACTTATGATTTAAATGGTGATGGAGATATCGATATTGTGGACATCATGATGGTTGCTGCCCAGTGGGGCCGGACAGCTTAATAAAACATTAAAGTCTTGCTATGGGTGGCTATAAAATGTCACCTATAGCAAGCGATAACTCTCTTAGTAAGGGTGATTAGAAATGTACAGGAAATTATTCAAGTATCTATATGTTGTAATACTCATTTTATTCTTGGCACATCCCATTTTAGCAGGAGTAGCCCCAGAATTTAAGATAACCCAGGGTTCTGGTGATGCGGTTAATGTTTATGTTGAGAATGCAACAGACCTTGGAGCCTTCGAGATTGAATTAAGCTATGACAAGAATCAAATCGAAGTAATAAGCATTCAAAAGGGTGAGTTGGTCAGGAATAGCCAGCGGGTATTTAGTCAGTTGGGACCAAAAATTGATCCATCGGGCAAGGTTACTTTTGGCTTTTTTAGTTTCGGCAATACAGCGGGGATAAGTGGAAGCGGTGTATTGGCAGATATTCAATATTCTGGAGACTCATCTTCTCTTAAAATACTGAAGGTAAAAGCTACCGATTCTAAGGGGAATGTTTTACAGTAAATTAAAGGAAGAGAGCATGAAAAAAAGAAGTTTTTTAGCAATTTTTGTATTTTTATTCCTAATGAGTCCTTTTTTTAGTCTGGCAAATGCCCTTACGGTAAAGCTTGGTCCGGCAAGTGTGAACCTGCCCGCACCAGGAAATACCTTTGATATCGATGTTCTTATTGAGGATGTTGCTGACCTTGGGAGTTTTCAGTTTGATGTTGACTATGATCCCTCGATCGTTACTGTAGAGAATGCCTCTGATGTGACCTTGGGGGGGTTTCTGGCAAGTACAGGGAATACTGCAACACCCGTAGGTCCGGCTATTGACAATGTAGCCGGAAAAGTTACCTATGGGGCCTTTTCTTTCGGTGGTAATCCAGGACCTAACGGAAACGGTCCTTTGGCAACAGTTACCTTTACGGTACAGAGCCAGACCGATGGAGCCCTGGATCTTAACAATGTACAGGTAACGGATACCTCGGCTAACTCACTAGCTGTAGATACGATAGGGAATGCTACTTTAGTAGATAATAATCTTACCGCTGTTCCTACCATGACAGAGTGGGGAATGATAATATTTATAGTGCTTGCAGGATTAAGTTCCGTCTATTATCTGAGAAGGCAACGAAACGTTTAGTAGAGATTTATCAGACTCAGTCAGAATAAGGCGGGAAATCCCGCCTTATTCTGTAAAGATCCTGAACTGGAATGGCAAGACGGACGTAACGCCAATTGTAAATATATTTGTATCCAAAAAGATGTAACGTCGCATAGCGACAGATATAAACTTTTCTTCGCTTAAAGGCGAGTGATTTCAATAGTCCCCGACAGGGACACTAAATCATAAATCATGCCTGAGAACTGAAGGCTCGCTCAAGACCGTCTACGACGATCTCCTGTTCCTCCGGTGTGATAAAGGCGTGCATGGGCAGGGACAGCACTTCCTCTGCGGCCTTTTCGGCATGGGGAAAGGAGCCTGGTCCAAGTCCTAGGCCTTTAAAGGCAGGCTGAAGGTGGACAGGGACAGGGTAATGAATGGCAAAAGGAATGCCTTCCTGTTTGAGAAAGGTGGTCACTTGGTCCCTCAAACCTCCAGGAATTCTCACTGTGTACTGGGCATACACGCATGTCCTGTTCGGCATTACTACAGGGGTTTGTATTTCCGGTATTTTTTGGTTAATCAGTTCTGAATAACGGCCGGCAGCTTCCTGCCTGGCCTTAATTTCTTCTTCAAAGTGGGCAAATTTGGCCAGGACTATTGCTGCCTGAATGCTATCCAGTCTGGCATTAAGCCCTATTTCTTCATGCTGGTATCTGGCCCTCTGGCCATGTACCCTGAGACACTTTATCATATCCGCCTTTTCCGGATCATCAGTGAAGACCATGCCCCCGTCCCCATATGCTCCAAGGGGCTTTGAAGGGAAAAAAGAAGTGACACCAGTGTCGTTAAGGCCGCAGGACAGCCGGTTTTTGTATCTTGCCCCAAAGGACTGGCAGGCATCCTCAATTACAAACAGGCCAAACTCTGATGCAATTTTATTGATTTCGTCCATATCAGGGCATTGACCATAAAGGCTCACAGGCAGGATGCCCCTTACTTTGGCCCCGGCCTTTTGCCTTGCAGCCAGAATGTCCCGCATCTCGCCCGTGTCAAGATTAAAGCTTTTAGGATCTATATCCACGAATACGGGCTTTGCCTTCAGAAGGGCTATGACTTCCGCAGTGGCTATAAACGTAAAAGGGGTCGTGATGATCTCTTCTTCGGGCTTTAAGTCCATGGACATAAGGGCAAGGAGCAGTCCGTCCGTGCCCGAACCCACCCCTATCGCATGATTGACCCCCACATAAGCTGCGAGAGCTGTCTCCAGATCTTCCACCGGCTTGCCAAGTATAAACTGGCTCTTTTTAATTATTTCGTGGATGGCCAAGTCTATTTCCTGTCTATAGCTTTGATACTGCTTGCCTAAATCAACAAATTTCATATTTTTATCCTTTCGTAAGAACTCTGCCGATAGCTTGGGCGGCAATTTCTATATCCGATTCAGTAGTCCCTCGACCCAGGGAGAGGCGAAGGGTCCCCATGGCTACTTCCGGCGAGACTCCCATGGCAGCAAGCACATGGGAGACCTTAACTGCCCTGTCGTGGCAGGCCGAACCGGTAGAGGCCATAATCTCCGGGGCCTGGGACAGGATTTTTGCTCCATTCTTGCCGATAAAACTGACACTCAGTGTATTTGGAATTGTATTCTCAGGATCACAGTGCCTGATTATGGGATGGCCCAATTTGGATAATTCCTCATATAGCTTTTCCCTGAGACCTATTTGCCTTTCCGCCTCGGCCTCAATGTCACGGGCAACAAAATCACAGGCAGCTCCCAGTCCGACTACCAGGGGAACCGGCTCAGTGCCGGGCCGAAGGCCCTGCTCCTGGCCTGCGCCGAACATGAGCTGACCAAGGGACGCGTTTTTTCTGCAATAGAGGGCGCCTATTCCTTTTGGCGCATAGAGCTTGTGTCCTGCAATACTCAGGTAGTCTACACCAAGATTTTTGACGTCCACAGGGATCTTGCCCACAGCCTGGGCCGCGTCTGTATGGAACAGCACCCCATGCTTGCGGGCCAATTGCGAAATCGCAGCTACCGGCTGAATAGCCCCGGTCTCATTGTTTGCCAGCATCACTGAGATCAGTACTGTATCAGGGCGTAAGGCCCTTTCAACTTCCACGGGATCTACAACGCCCTGACTGTTTACCTTTATAAAGGACACGTCCCACCCCTGTTCAAGCAAATGCAGGCAGGGGTTCATAAGGGATGGGTGCTCAATACTGGTAGTAATGATGTGTCGCCCTTTGCCGAACTTAGCCTGGCAGACACCTATTATGATGGTATTATTGGACTCTGTGCCTCCGCTGGTGAAGAGAATTTCACTAGTATCCGCATTGAGCAGCGATGCCACTTGGGCCCTGGCATATTCCAGTGCCCTTTTGGCCGTTTGGCCGAACCTGTGTCCGCTGCTGGGATTGCCCCATTTTTCTTTCAGTGCGGAATCTACTTCCTCCTGCACCGGCTTTGCAACCGGTGTAGTTGCATTGTAATCAAGATATATTTCAGACATTCTGTGATAGGACCCCTTTTCTTTTATTCATGAACCTCTCAGGGCAATATGATTCCACATTTCCCTGCAATAGCTTCAGCAAGTTCCTTGAAGTCAGTATAACAACGCTGGGCTGAATACATATGTGCGCCGATTGCGCCATCTGCAGGTTTAAGGAAAAATATAGGTTTGCGTGCTTCCATGGCCATTGGCATAAGACTACGGTAGTGCTTGAGCGTCGAGAGACAATAAGAGTCCTTGTCAAGTGTTGGTACAACTGCTGCCGATTCGGCCGTCACTGATTCGCGGTAAACTGATGGAATACGGGCCATCCATTTACCATAGGCCTTTACTGGTCGATCCAAGCGTATATCGTGTTGCATCAGTACATAACCAGCAGGAATCATATCAGCACCAGGTAAAATCAGATCAGGATTCGGATTCTTTTT
>QNAY01000049.1 GCA_003645605.1 Thermodesulfobacteriota bacterium | reverse complement strand
CCTCTTTTTGTCATTTCGACCGTAGGGAGAAATCTTTAATGCCTGTATTTTCAGTACGATAAGATTTCTCGCTTTGCTCGAAATGACAGTTTTGGTTAGTTTTCGTTCAGACACTAATTAACCATAACTAGTGTTTGAACGAAAAGGCCGTTCAGACACTATTTATCTCCCGTTCCTAACTCAGGGTAAGATGTCTGGATTCCGGCTTTCGCCGGAATGACGTTTGGATGTAAATGCCCGTCATTCCTGCGAAAGCAGGAATCCAGTGAATAGTCGCAAAATGTAATCTACCCCAACTTATTGAGAAGTTACTTTTTTACTTGTCGCAGGAGGATTCTACCATGTTACTGGTAACTGCAGCCCAGATGCAAGAATTAGATCAAAGGACTATTAAAGAATTCAGCATCCCCGGCCTGATACTCATGGAAAACGCAGGTCGCGGGATCTTTGAACTCATCTGCCGGCATTTTGCGGCAAGGCTTCACCGGGGAATCACCATCCTCGTGGGACCCGGCAACAATGGTGGTGACGGTTTTGTTGTAGCCAGACATCTCAACCAGGAAGGAGTTAAAGTTGAACTCCTGATCCTGACGCCGGGAGAAAATTTCAAGGGAGATGCCCTTACAAATTACAATATAGTAAAAGAACTAGGATTTCCTATCACTAAATGCCTGGATTCCGGCTCCCTTTCAACCATGTCCGAAACCATCGAGAGATCAGGCCTTATTGTTGATGCCATCTTCGGAACCGGTCTTGTCAGGGAAGTTACAGGGAGGTTCGCCCAATGCATTGAGATGGCAAACGCGAGTCCTGCGTCCATAATCGCAGTTGATATCCCTTCTGGACTGTCTGCTGATACCGGGCGACCCCTCGGCACGGCAATACAGGCTGATTTTACTGCCACCATGGCCCTTGCCAAGCTGGGGCTCGTCCTGCATCCAGGAACCGAATATGTAGGAGAGCTCCACATTGTTGAGATCGGCATACCCGATACGGCAGTTACTGAAGCAGATATCAAAACCGAACTGCTTGATGAGAGGACATTCAGGGGCATGCTTCGACCAAGGCCGTCCATTGGCCACAAAGGCACATTCGGACATCTTTTAATTCTGGCAGGTTCAAGGGGAAAGACAGGGGCTGCGGCACTCGTGGCCCACGGGGCACTCAGGGCAGGAGCAGGACTTGTCACTGTGGGATGTCCAACAGATGTACAGCCTGTGCTTGCTCAGAAACTTACTGAAGCCATGACCGAGGATCTCCCCGAAACTAAATCAGGAACTGTTTCCATCAAGGCCATCCCAATAATTGAGGCCCTGCTGGAAAGAAAAAAGGCCCTTGCCATCGGACCCGGCCTGGGACTGAACAACGAAACACGGGATGTTGTGCGCCATCTCCTTGAAACAGTCCCTATACCTATGATAGCGGACGCCGACGCTCTTACCGCCCTGGGCACGGATCACAGTCCGATAGCACGGGCAAAACAGCCCCGGATTTTAACACCCCATCCTGGTGAAATGGCCCGTCTGCTCGGATGCACTGCTGCTGAGGTCCAGCATGACCGCATGGCAGCCGCCCTTTCCCTTGCCCATTCCTCAAAGGCCGTTGTGGTCCTTAAAGGGGCAGGGACTGTAATTGCCGCACCCGATGGAAGTGTTGCTCTGAACTCCTCGGGAAACTCCGGCATGGGGGCAGGGGGCATGGGAGATGTGCTTACCGGCATTATCGGGGGCTTTTTGGCCCAAGGCTACGATGCATGGAACGCTGCAAGGCTTTCTGTATTTGTACACGGGCATGCTTCGGATCAATTGGCAAAGGTCAAGGGCGAATGGGGATACCTGGCAAGCGAGGTAGCTGATTGGATGCCTCACTTATGGACCTCATAAATTTGTAACCGTTCACACCTTCTGAATAGACCGGCTGTTGCCTGATCTGCTTTTGCTTGATATCATTCAATCTATGAAGCAGAAAAATTCATCCCGGAGTTACTATCCCCTTTCTGTGGATCTGAGAAATAGAAAAGTTGTTGTCGTGGGCGGAGGAGGTGTTGCTGAACGTAAAGTTCATGGCCTTTTGAGCACCGGTGCCCATATCAAGCTCGTAAGCCCTGAGGTAACAGAGGCACTCGGGAAAATGGCGGCAGATGGCCTGATACACCATGCAGCAAGGGGCTTTGTCCCGGAAGATCTGGACAAGGCATGGCTGGTGATTGCCGCTACTGATGATGCTGAAGTCCAGGAATTAGTATATAAAGAGGCATTATTACAAAGAATCTTTTGTAATGTTGTAGACCTGCCGGAATTTTGCAGTTTTATTGTTCCGTCTGTAGTCAGGCGAGGGGACCTCTGCCTGTCCATATCTACCGGAGGCAAGAGTCCTGCTCTTGCCCAGCACCTTCGAAAAAAGCTTGAACATAGCCTTGGTTCGTTCTATGGCGACTATGTCTCTCTGTTGGGGGAGTTGAGGCAGTTGATAATTAAATCTTGCGGAGATCCGGTAACCAGAAAGGATCTCTGCCGGTCCCTTGCAGACCCGGAAGTAATGGCCTGGGTTAGAGATGGTGAATGGAACAGGGTAGAGAGATGGGCTGTTTCTCTATGTGGGAAGAAAGCCGCCGATATTGTCTTGAGTTTTGCAAAAGGCTCTATTGAGTGTTAGATTTAATGAATTGTAGAATTTTCGAGACGTCCAATTAAGCCATGCATAAATTCCTTTTTCAGATCACAGTCTTTATATATTTTGTCAGTACAGTCGGCTTTCTTGTCCACATCATTACCCTCAGAAAAGATGCGGAACGGATTGCCACAGTGGTTTTATCCGTGGGTTTTGGTTTTCATACTGCGGCTGTTTTAATGCGCTGGTTTGTAGGAGGTCACCCCCCCCTTGTTAACCTCCACGATTCTCTGTCTTTCCTGGCATGGGCAATGGTCGGCTCTTTTCTCCTGTTTCAATGGCGATGCAAGTTAAAATCTCTTGGGGCCTTTGTGATACCTTTCGCCATGATTATAATGACTGCGTCATCTTTTCAGTCAAAGGAAATTCTGCCTCTGCCTCCGGTCCTCAAAAGTATCTGGCTCCCTATTCATGCCATTATCTGCTTGTTTGCAGATGCTGTTTTTGCCTTGGCCTTTTGTATTGCCATTATGTACTTGCTCCAGGAAAGGCAGATAAAAAAGAAGCGGCTGGGGGCCGTGTTCCAGCGACTGCCTTCACTTGAGACCCTGGATGCCATGAACGAACGCTGTTTGACTGTGGGTTTTCCCCTTCTGACCCTGGGGATAGTGACCGGATCCATTTGGGCTGAGAAGGCATGGGGATCATACTGGAGCTGGGACCCAAAGGAAACATGGTCACTGATTACCTGGTTTATTTATGCAGCCCTTTTTCATCAGCGACTTACAGTAGGTTGGCGAGGGCGAAAGGCTGCTATTATGACAATAATTGGTTTTGCGGTTTTGGTCTTTACCTTCCTGGGAGTAAGTCTGTTACTTTCCGGTGCCCATTCCTATGCCACTTGGCTTAAATAGTCCGCAGATAGTCCTCTTGGGAGTGAATCATAACACTGCACCAGTGGAAGTGCGGGAACGCCTTTCCCTGAGCGGAAGTAATACCCCAGCCCTGAGACTGTTTGCCGAGCTTCCTTCCTGCGAAGAGGTTGTGTTTCTTTCCACCTGTAACAGGGTAGAAGTCCTGGTTTCCACAAATCGCCTGGATGAGATCAGAGAATCAATAACGAAGCTGTGGCTGGACAGGGGAAAAATGGATTCCAACACACTCCAGGGAGCACTATATGAATACCATGGCACATCTGCCATCAGGCACCTTTTCAGGGTGGCCTCCAGCCTTGACTCCATGGTTGTGGGGGAGCCCCAAATCCTCGGACAGTTGAAGGATGCCTACCGCATGGCATCAGAGGCTAAGACTGCCGGCCTGGTCCTCAATCGTCTGCTCCACAAGGCCTTTTCTGTGGCCAAAAGGATCAGGACTGAAACAAGGATCGCAAGCCATGCAGTCTCTATCAGCTATGCGGCAGTTGAGCTTGCTAAAAAGATTTTTGGGGATCTTACGGGCAAAAACGGCATGCTGATAGGTGCGGGGGAAATGGCTGAGTTGGCCGCGCAGCATCTTATTGCCGGCGGTGCCGACAAGCTGGTTGTGGCCAACCGTACACTCTCCCGTGCGGTAGAACTCTCTCGATCCCTTGGAGGAAGCGCCATATCCCTGGAAGAGGTGGGGGACGCTCTGGTTGATGCGGACATAGTTATAAGCTCTACTGGTGCCCCCGGGATTATTCTCAGCAAAGACCAGGTAAAACGGATTATGCGTCCCAGACGGCATCGTCTCTTGTTCTTTATTGATATTGCGGTGCCAAGAGACATTGACCCCAAAGTCAATGATATAGACAATGTCTATTTATATGATATTGATGATCTGAAAGGGGTTATAGAATTCAATAAGGCAGAACGTGAAAAGGAAGCTTCCAAGGCGGATCGTATGGTGGAGGCCGAGGTTATCAAGTTCATGGCCTGGATGGAATCTCTGAATGTAGTGCCTGTAATTCAACACCTTCAGGAAAAGGCCGAGGCAGTGAGGCAGAAAGAGATTTTGCGGAGCCATAAGGTCATTGAATCCCTTAATGATGAGCAGCAAAAGGCCATGGATGTCCTCACTAGGTCCATTGTGCAGAAAATACTCCACGACCCCATAGTCTATATCAAAAAAGGGGCTCAAAAAAAGAATAGCGAGATGATATTGGACGCTGCTTGTAGTCTCTTTGGCATAGATGGCCTTGAAGATACTCAAAAATTACAGGATAAATGCCTTTCTGACGCCAACCAGGATAAAACTATACGGAAGCCGTCTCCAAACTAAAAAGCATTCGGGAAAACATGAACGGATTCGCTTAATCCCGACACCCATTTTTTTGTAGTTGTTGTTCCGAAATTGCCGGATCGCTGATCAAGATCCCGAATTCTCTACCAGGTCTACCGAAACCAGTCTTGATACCCCTTTATCCTCCATAGTAACTCCATAAAGGACATCAGCAATCTCCATCACCTTCTGGTTATGAGTAATAAGCAATACCTGGGACTGCTCTGATATCTTTTTTATGAATCGGTTAAACCGTACGGTATTGGCTTCATCAAGCGCGGCATCCACTTCATCCAGCAGGCAGAAAGGACCGGGTTTTATGAAATAGATGGCAAGAATCAGGGCCATTGCAGCCAATGCTTTTTCCCCTCCTGAAAGGAGATTCAGGTACTGAATTCTTTTTCCTGGAATCTGTATCAAATAGTCTATCCCCGAATCCAGTATATCGTCAGCCGATGTCAAATTCAGTTTAGCAGTCCCTCCTTCAAAGAGTAAAGGAAAGACCCTGGAAAGGCTCTCGTTTACCGAGTCCAGGGCCTCTTTAAACCGGGTCCTGCAGGTACGATTGATCCTTCCTATGGCCTGTTCGAGGTCTTCGATTGAGCTGATAAGATCGTCTTTCTGGGAATTAAGATAGTTCCATCTGTCCTCAAGCTCTTTGTATTCTTCAACAGCAGCAAGGTTCACAGACCCAAGGCGATCTACCTTGCGGGTTATATCACTGATCCGCTCCTTTGCCTCATCAGGAGAAAATGGAGAAATGCGCCATTTATCACAGAATTCTTCTATGTCGGCCCGATGGCGATCCATGGCTGTTTTTTTCAGATACACAAGGCCCTGTTCCACTTCGGAAAGGACAAGCTCATTTTGATGTACCCGCTCTTCAATAGCCCTGAGCCGGGTCTGTAGATCATTGACCTTGCCTTGCAATCCGGCAACAGCCTGCCGGGTGCGATCGTATTTTGTTTCCGCCTCTTCCAGATGCCTTTTTTCCATCAGGACATTGTTCTCTTTGGCCTCAACTCTCAGCCGCACATCTTTGAGAGACCCTACCCTGTTCTCAAGTCGGACTGCCAGGCTTTGCTTTTCTACCAGCATCGTTTCCCGATCCCGGACTATCCGGTCCTTTTGATCAACAAGCCTTCCAAGCTCCTGTTCCCTTTCCTGAAGCTGAGTCTGAACGCGGGCCATTTTTATTCTATATTCCTCAAGGGCCTTTCTCCTGCGGGAAAGCACCTGTTCCTGCTGTCTCAAGGCATCCTCACGGCCCTTTATCTGCCCCTCAGCTTCAATCCTGGCCGAAACGGCAACTTCAACAGCCTCTTCCAGCCCTTCAAGGGATACCTCCACATCAAGTATTTCCTCTTTGGCCTCTTCAATCTCCAAATCTATGCGTTGGGACCTCTCTTTTTGAGCCTCAATTTCCATGAGTAAACTGTCTACTTCCTGTTTATGACCAGCCAGGTCTTCAAGAATCCGGCTCTTTTTCTTATTGACTTCCTTGAGTTTGGTCTCAGTTTTTAAGAGTTCTTTGCTTATCTTATCTTCCTTGCTACGGATCTGCATGTAAGATTCATGAAATTCCTTTTCACGTATAGTTAATGCGGAAACCTCAGCCTTTCTTGCAAGTATCCCTGAAGATGCCTGATCTTTGTCCCCAAAGACCAGCTCACCCCATGGAGTGAGGATCTCACCATCCCTAGTGATGTAAAAAAGGGCTTTCTTGTCAGTATTGCGTAAATTAAAAGCAGTCTTCAAATCCGGCGCCATCTTCCAATTGACCAGGATGTCGGCCACGACCTTGTCAACAGGATGTTCGGTACTGACAAACTCAAGAAGGGTGCCATGCTTTTTTTCTTCCACTTTACAGCGGTCCTTGCCGGGTATAATCAGACTTGCTCTGCCCGACGGATGGTCCTTAAGAAAGGACATGGCCTTATCACATGCCTCCATGTCAGGGACTATCAAAGCCTGAATTCCGTGTCCAAGGGCTATCTCTACTAAATGTTCCCAGCCCGGCTTTACTTCAAGAAAATCAGCGAGTACCCCCAATGTGGAAACATCGGAGCTGAGCAACTTGTTAGTGGCTTTGCTGAAGCCCTCACCCGAGGCATCAATAGTCTTCAGCGCACTGAGCCTGGCTCTGCATGATGCCAGTTCCGAGTCTGCTTTATGCCTTTTTTCCACAGTGGCTGAAAGACTGCCTCTCAAATCAGAAACAGCACTTTCCATACCTTTTTCATCATGAGACAAGGAATCCAATTCAGCCCGGGTTTCCTCTACCTTCTTCTCATGCCGTTTCAGGTCACCTTGCAAAGCCTTTATATGCTCTGATATGCCATGCAGCTCATTTTGTCTCAGTTCCAGGCGGCGACTGAGTCTATCCTCCCGATCTCTCAAGCCATTGCGTTTACTGTCCAGCCTCGCATGCCTGGCTGCTGCATCTACGAGCTGCACCTTCACTGCCTCAAGAGACTCTTTTACCTGGTTCCTGGCTGCCTCTGATTCCCCTATCCATTTTTCCCGGTCGGACACATCAACCCGATACGACGCTTCCTCTGTCTTGAGGGCCTTGATATCTTCCAGAAGCCCTTCACGGCTGCGTTCTATCAATGCCCCGTTTTCCTCAAGCTCCAGCAAGGTCTTCTCTGCGGATTGCAGCCTGTTTTCTTCCTTAATTAAGAGTTTATCATGCTGCGAGGCCTCTTCCCTGAGCCCCTGAAGGATGTTTTCCGCATCAGTCAGGCCCTTACGAATTGCTGCCAAGGCCTCTTCCGCCTCGAGGACTTCCAGCTCGATTCTTTCCCGATCTGCGACATTTTTAGAAAGTTCCGCCTGTACACCGGACAGGTCGGCAGAGAGACAATCTCTCTCTTTTTCCAGATTCGTCTTTCGTCCCAACTCAGCAAACCACGCATGGGCAAGGAGTGCCTGATCCAGTTGATCTTGCTCTCTCCGCAGCTTCAGGTAGCGCTCGGTTCTCTTTGCCTGTCTGGAGAGAAATTTGCGTTGACGTTCCACTTCGACCAGGAGGTCTTCCAGCCTCTCAAGGTTTTGTTTTGTCTGAGCCATGCGGCGCTCGGCCTCGCTACGCTTGGCCCTGAACCTGGAGATACCTGCCACCTCCTCAATCAAGAGACGACGATCTCCCGGTACCATGTCAACAAAAGCACTGACCTGACCTTGATCAAAAATGGAGTATGCCCTGGCACCAGCCCCTGTATCCATAAAAAGGTAGTGGATGTCCTTCAGCCTGCAACTCTTGCCGTTAATACGATATTCAGTGTTCCCGGATCTATAGATACGACGCATTATTTCGATCTCAGGGGTATTTTCATACCCCGG
>QNAY01000048.1 GCA_003645605.1 Thermodesulfobacteriota bacterium | reverse complement strand
ACCCCTCTTTTTGTCATTTCGACCGTAGGGAGAAATCTTTAATGCCTGTATTTTCAGTACGATAAGATTTCTCGCTTTGCTCGAAATGACAGTTTTGGTTAGTTTTCGTTCAGGCACTAATTAGTACACATAAATTTACAAATTAACTGTTTTGCATGTCTCTTAATTTTTTAAGAGTAACTTTTTTTACAACAACCAGAGTCTTGATTTATTTTCTTAAATTTCAATAAGTTATATCTAGTAAAGTCGTGGTGTATTTCTTGCGGTCTAGCCTGGTTAAACTTGATCTACAACAAATTTAACCAGATATGGAGGTCCGGTAATGACCGCGATAAGAAGTATACCAAACTCAATTTCCCCCAAAATGTATTTGTTTATTTGCGCGTTTTTTTCATGGATTATTCTATTGTCCCCGCAGAATGCTGCGACAGCTTACGCAGAAAGCGCGACCCTGTCTTGGGACCCGGTCAATGCACCGGATCTCGAAGGATACGTAGTATACTGGAGTACTACTTCCATTAATTCGGCAGATTTCACCGGTTATGAGGAATGTCAGGACGTTGGAAACATTACCTCTTTTGAGATTACCGGGTTGGAGCCAGGTCTGACATATTGCTTTGCGGTAACAGCGAGGGATCTTGCCGGGCAGGAGAGCGATTTTTCTGACGAGATATCTCACACAATTCCAGACCTGTTTGAAAATCAACCTCCGGTTGCATTGGCATCGACTGATGTTATTGTGGGACAAGTTCCTCTGTCAGTTAACCTTGATGCATCCGCTTCATATGACCTGGATGGAAATATAATTTCCTATAACTGGACCTTTGGCGATGGTGAGTCCTCTGATGAGATTTATCCCAGCTATACTTATGTACAGCCTGGCACATACACTGTTCAGCTCACTGTCACGGATTCCAACGAGGCTGTAGGTACGACTGCATTAGAAATAGTGGTTATTGAAGAAATACCCGAGGTTGCCATTAATTTCCAGCCTTCAAATGCTGAGGTCCCAGAAGGATTTTTGCCGGATAGCGGCTATAGCTATGATAAAGATAGAGGTTATGGTTGGAATGGTAGAGGAAGGCTGCGCACCTATGATAGGAATAGTCGCAGGTCTCCAGACCAACAGCATGATACAGTCATGTATATCTATCCATACCGACAGTGGGAAATGGCAGTACCTAACGGCACCTACGAGGTCACAGTCAGTATAGGTGACGCCAGAAGAAGCATTTACAGGCAAAATGTGCAGGCAGAAGGACAAACGGTCTTCAATAACGCAAGAGTCGCAAGGGGCCATTGGATTGAAGAAACAGTTACTGTCGAAGTCACAGATGGTAAGCTTACACTGACCTTCAGGGGCACAAGAAACTATATCCAGGCAAATTATGTGGTAGTTAAATTACTATAGCCTGGCAACAAGGCTGAGCCCACCTTAAAACTCATGCCCCAGCCTTTGGCTGGGGCATGCCTGTTTCGGCATGGTGCCATGCGAGCATTTTAAGCCTCATTTTTCTTTTCAATGGCAAGGGCCTCCCCGGGCCTTTTGTCCTCGGAAGAGAGTTTCATTACCTGATGGCGTACAAAATCAAGCTGCGATGACTGTGGCTTCAGGAAGAGATACTTGTTATAGGCCTCAAGGGCCTCGTTATTGTATCCTGAGGCAGAGGACACTCTTGCAAAATCAAGTGCGGCAATGGCTTCAAAACCCAGTTGAGTCTCACTTGAAGATTTGAATGCCTGCCGGGCTTTATCCAGCTTTGCATCCTCTTCTTGCAAATAGCCAAGGCCCATAAGAGCAGAATAATACAGGAAGCTGTCTTCAGAAAACTCCTGTTTAGCTTTGTTAAAACTTTTTTTTGCTGCTTCAATCTGTCCGGAGTCCCTCTGAACAGCTCCAAGGAGTAACAGCGCGTGCTTGCCGACTACTGTGTGGCTATGATTATGAACCACTTTTTCCAAGGAAGAGATCATTTTTGCAAGATCCGCTTGCTGTATTGCAGTTCCCATAGCAGCAGCAGCCTGGTTCTCTTGCCTGGTTATGTATGCTGAGTAGCCGAACCACAATGATATTGCCACAACAACTGCTATTGTTCCGGCTATTATTTCTCTCAGGAATTTCTGTAATGTATTTCTGACTTGAGGCGGAAGGCCGGACAAAATTTCTTCTAATATGTTTTTTTCTTGATGCTCCGGAGCAATTGGCGTTTGGGTATTTGTAGACATCTGTTTTTATCTCTCTTGATTTTATTATTTGTAAGCGTTTACAGGTGTGGAAATTGGAAAAAACACCAGAATGTAGATGCGTTACCTAATTTCAAATTTCAAATCTCGACATCGGCATTCAATTTGATTCGATAATACACACTTTTTTGAAAAAGTGTAAACTGATGAATGAAGGATGCCAAACATTTGGGGATAAATTTCTCCTTGACACATTTTCCAAAATAGTTAATAGGTATCGCGCTACTTGGCGGTGTAGCTCAGCAGGTTAGAGCATGCGGCTCATATCCGCAGCGTCCGGGGTTCAAGTCCCTGCACCGCCACCATTTTCTGCCGGTCATATCTTGATTCCCTATCATAATACCCAGATCAAGTCGGAGTTGCTATACTTATGAAGCTTATTGTAACCTTGTTAGGTTTATTAATGGTTGTCGAAGGACTCCCTTATTTTGCCTTTCCTGAAAAAATGCAGGCCCTTATGAGACAAATTGAAAAAATGAATCCGGATCATTTGAGATTTGTCGGTTTTATTTTAACCTTAGTCGGTCTAGTGATATGCTATCTTGCCCAAAAGACCGATATTTTCTCATGATAGCAGATTTCAGCCTGGTTGAATATGATTATCATTTGCCTCCTCACCTGATTGCCCAGTATCCTTTGGATGATCGGTCGTCTTCCCGCTTAATGGTACTTGACCGGAACACCGGCAAAGTAAGCCATCGGACTTTTCGCGACCTATTGGACTATACGGAACAGGGGGACTGTCTTGTTCTCAATGACAGCAAGGTATTTCCAGCTCGACTTAATTGCATAAAATCAACAGGGGGAAAAACAGAGTTTTTTCTACTTCATTTTCCGAGAGAAAGCGGAAATGGCGTGGCCTTTGCCAAGGCCCTTTGTCGCAGCTCAAAACCGGTAAGGCCGAGCCAAAAAATCCGTTGTAAAGGGTTATTGGAGATAGAGGTCCTGGAAGTCAGTTCCGCGGGCCAGGTTGATGTAAAGCTTGTATACCAGGGTGAACTGTTATTAGCCTTAGAATCTTGTGGAGATATTCCCCTGCCACCATATATTAAACGCTCTCCGGTCCCTTCCGACGTAGAACAATATCAAACAACTTATGCCAAAAAGATAGGTTCAGTAGCCGCCCCTACGGCAGGATTCCATTTTACTGAAGAGCAATTACGTCTTGCTGAAAAAAAGAATATTAATATCGCCTGGATAACACTCCATGTCGGTTATGGCACCTTTGCTCCGGTAAGGATATCTGACATACGTGAACACAGAATTCACCATGAATGGATCTCAGTACCTGAGAGTACTGCGGAAAAGATAATTTCCACCCGCAAAACAGGTGGCCGGGTTATCGCGGTAGGCACAACTACAGCCAGGGCCTTAGAGGCAACTGCAAATGGTACAGGTGAGATAAATGCCTTTCAGGGATTATGTGACCTGTATATTCTACCTGGCCATCCCTTCCAGGTCGTTGATTGCTTGATTACCAACTTCCACCTGCCGAAGTCTTCATTGTTGATATTAGTTTCTGCCTTTGCAGGCAGGAGCAAAATTTTTTCTGCCTACAAAGAAGCTATGAACGCCGGATATAGATTTTTCAGCTACGGCGACGCAATGCTTATCCTGTAGACAGGAGTATTCCTTCCGGATCAACAGCTCAACACAACATCGCGCCAAATGTGTTGACAAAATAAATTCAAGTGGTTATGAATTAGCTCGCTTTTCGGCTTCTTGAGATAGAAGTCCTTCGGATGCGGGGTGGAGCAGTCTGGTAGCTCGTCGGGCTCATAACCCGAAGGTCACAGGTTCAAATCCTGTCCCCGCTACCACAATAAAAACAGAGACTTAGGATATTTTTCTAAGTCTTTTTTCTTTTGTCAAAAGAGTATTTCCAACCCTATTTCCAACCTTCAATACCAATTTAAGGTGGGAAACGCCTTTTTTTGTCTTGGGTCCTTTTTCCTCAAACGCTCTGAAAAATTCTTGGCTTGAAAGCAACCAAAATGCTAAAGAAGTAAAGTGTATTATTTGGAATGCTACTTCGTCCCAAATCACAAAAAAGTGATTTCTTACTGAGAGAAAGAGAGGAAGTTCATATCAATTATGCCACCACTTTTCATTAAGAGGCACATTATGAATAAAATACAAAGAGTTATCCTTATATTGACCGCAGCCATTCTTATATTAATGCTGCTGTTTCCGCCGTTTTATGCCATACAAGGCAGTCTAAAAGTAACTAAGGGATATGGTTTTATTTTGAATCCCCCTGGGAAATGGACATATTGGAACAAGCATGCTGAAGAACAGGCTGCCCTAGACTTTGAAAGGGATATTATAGCAGACCCTCGCTACTCAGAATTGCCGCTTTATAAGCAAGAGGAAGTGGAAAAATTTTACTTTGAAGAAGAAAAAGCAAAATACCCCATTAAAAGGACGGATCGTTGGATTCCCTTGGTTGACATATACCAGTTGATAGCACAATGCATTATCGTTGTCTTCGCAGGCGGAATCCTCTGGTTTGCATTGAAAACGAAAGATTAAATTAAGAGCCGAAAGAAAAGCAGGAGAGTTGCTGAAAAAGCAGGAAAAGAATGTTGGTGGCAAACCTGAACAAAAACTTTACCGGCCATTGCCAGTGACCGGTAAAACATCCACTTTCTCCAATCTTGGCATAACTAAAAACCAATCTTCTGAAATGGATTGTCAAATTTAAAAAGTGATTCGAGTAAAGATGAAAAATTAGATTATCCTTGGATGAGGTGCTTATGGTTGGCAGTTTGTTGAGAGTAAAGGTTGCAAAAACGATTTTATCGAATTTTGATCAACTAATGGTGAAGGCAAAAAAGGATGAACGACCTATTCGTCTCGGAGAGTTTTTTAAAAATTTCTGAATAGTAAATTTTAGTAGGCTCTCATATACTTCGCTTTCTTATACTCCTCTATCATGGCCGTTCTAATTTGGCATCCTTTGGAAAGGTATCAGATACTGATACTAATTCAATTTTAATGTCAGTGAATAGAGCTTTGCCATCCTTTCCAGACAATTCGTGCCTGTCTATAAAATCAGCCTCGGACCGGCCAAGTAATTCAGATGCTTTTAATCTATCTGCCATTTTGGGTGGGACTTTCACTATTTTCCGATCCTCACCCTTCCCAATCACCACATCTTGTACTTCTTCCCCTTGAAAAACTCGTGTCCAAAAAGCCTGACG
Organism: Thermodesulfobacteriota bacterium; assembly: GCA_003645605.1. Classification (GTDB taxonomy): domain Bacteria; phylum Desulfobacterota; class Dissulfuribacteria; order Dissulfuribacterales; family UBA3076; genus UBA3076. The sequence goes on along the minus strand of QNAY01000048.1, from coordinate 2,791 downwards.
CTTTTCCCTGGTCGCGATGTCTTCCCCGTTCCTTTTTTGCTCTCTTTTTCTAATAGCTTCCTGAATATTAGGTTTTGTTAGGTTCTGTGATGCCATAACCCTTAACTGCGCCGCTGAACCTTTATAGCCAGCTTTTCTGGCTGCTTTTTCCCCATTGCCATCATAAAAATCCACAAATCTTTGTTGTTTTGGTGTCAGATTTTTTTTCTTATTCGCCATTACCAATTACCTGCTTTTCATAGGGTTTGCCTCTTTTGGGACAGTTGCCCATTGAGCGCTTTTTTTGTGTAAGAATATTCAGAAGGCGTTCTTTTTTGCTACATCGACCCCTTCTTTTGTCAAAGTGATACCCTCGTTATATTCCCTGTGTGCTAATCCCCTTGCTGCCAGTCTATTGAAAGCCTTGGCTACGGACACGGAGGCAGACTGATACCGCCTTTCGCCTATGGCCTTACGGCTAAATACCAATGCGCCCTGCCTTTTGTCCTTGATATTGGTCACTGTGGCAGGAAAACCGTACACCTCGGCCAAGACGTCTCTTGCCAAAATACTGTCCTGGGTTGTGTAGGCCATTTGCAGAATATTCTTTTGAAGTTCAGATAATCCCCTGCTCATCTTAAAACTCCTTCTTTAGGGAATGCAATATTTAGCCGTAAATTTTCATTCTTGTTCTGGCTGCTACTTCTAAAATAGCAACATGGGAGTCAATATAATCATACACTCTTGCCTTTTTCTTACCCGGTGCCGGTCTCAGGACACGCCCCAGGTATTGTAGAACACGGCCACTGAATTTGATAGGCGTCGTTAAAAACAAGGTGTTCAGTTGCTTGCAGTCAAAACCCTCGCCTATTAACTGGCCAGTGGCTATAAGTATCTTAACTTTCCCACGGTTCAGCCTGGCAACTATGGCCTCACGCTCTCTCTTTGGAATGTCCCCGGTTAAGAGTTCTGGCCTTATTTTATGTTCCCGCCACAGTAAGTCCTGCATAGTCTCACAGTGCGCCTTTCTGTCACTGAGTACCAGACATACACCTTCATCCTTTCGTGTCTCTGTGGCCACGTCCCAGGCTATCAGGCGGTTTCTTGCCGTATCCTGTGTAAGTTCAGAAAGCATCCTGCTGTATTGCTCTGAAGGATTCAGTGATGTCCTGAATTCTGTCTGCCGGGTGATAACCTTCACAGGCAGGACATCTCCGGTCTTGAGCAAGTTCTCTTTGCTTACTTCATGGACTACATCCCCCAGGTACCAGTAAATAAAGCGTGAAAGCTTATCCCTTCGCCATGGTGTAGCAGACAGGCCAAGCATGAATTTACTGTCAAAGGCTGTTACTGCTTCCGTGAAAGTCCTGGAAGGTGCTCTGTGACACTCATCAACTATGAGAAAACCTACATGGTCCTTAACCTCATCAGCACACCTATAGAGCGTTTGAGCTGTGGCAACTGTGATCTGGTCCCCCAGGGATAGTTTGCCGTTGCCTATGACACCAACTTCCTTTGCAGAAATCCCCAGGAAGGTTTCAACCCTGTCAATCCACTGGTTAAGCAGTTCTTTGGTATGGACTACGATCAAAACAGGCTGTTTTCTCTGAGCTATCACATATAAAGCCATGCAGGTTTTGCCGCTGCCAGTAGGTGCACTCAAGATACCAAAATCATGAGCCAGGATGTCCTTAACTGCAGCCTTTTGAAAAGGCTTTAGCTGGCCATGAAAAGAGAAGTCCCCTTTTGCCGGCAAGGTACGTCGGTGGTCCTGCAGGTGATATTCGATACCTTGATCCTTTGCCATGCCTATCAAGTGACAGATAAAGCTGCGGGGGATAATTAGTCCCTTTTTGGACTGCTCAAAACACTTCAATTCTTTTGGTGTGTCGCCATTCCAGAATCCTCTCCTATCATTTTCAACCCATTTTGGATTAGTGAAGGTTAAGCGGGCTTTCACAGTGGATGTGAATTCCCCAGATGCCCCCTGAATTATTATTTTGTCGGCGATTGTGAATTCCATTTTCATTCTAATGTACCGTTTGAGAAACCAATCCCCATCTCCCATTAGGACAGGCCGTCAGCTCTGCGATATTCAGCCACCTGGTACCTCCTGGCTCTTTAAAAGGCCTGCACCAATGAATGACACATTCGCCGTCCGGCGTTGGTCCGGTGTCATAATGTGGACAGCCTTGGCAATGAGCTTGAACGGACGGCAGAACGGCCTTGACTTTATCGGGACCGGCCTCTTTCAGGATATGGACTGCCCTTTTTATCTCTTCTTTTCCAAGGACCTTTGACGGAATATTCAATTTACCTGTGGTCATATCCAAGTTGCCGCCGTATTGGTTTATCATTTGGAGTGCGGACTCAACTGTTACCATAGGTCGATCACCTCCTGTTCAGGTTTAGTGATAGAATCCTGTGCTTTTATGTCTTCTTCCCCTGTACCCCCGTCTTGAAACGGTACCCCGGTACCTTTGGCTGTTGACGCGGGTTTCGAGCGTTTTTCACCCGGTACCTTTTTATTAGGGGTACCACTTTGATTTTCCCTAGAACCCGCATGGTTGGCGGAAGGTACCGGGGTACCGGGTCGATCAGTGGAGGGAGGGAGAGGAACATACCGATCAAAGACATCACTGAAAGTTTTCCGCTTATACCCTCGCCCTTTTTTGCCTTCCTCTTTAAACTGTTCAGGCCTTATTCCAAACGGCTTGAGTAATCGTGCAAGGCTCACCCCAGAGAATGGTTTCCCTCTCTTCCATTCCGCCCATGGTCTATCTTCCATTCCGCCCATGGTCTATCTTCCATT